>JBBRFP010000008.1:0-17444 GCA_038241465.1 Cytophagales bacterium
GATGATGCCATTCAGGAATTAAAAGAAAATGAATTCAAAGATTTATTTGCCGAAGAGCTTTCAGAAAAAGCGAAGCTGATTGTTCTGGATTGTACTATAGAAACGGATCTTGAAATTCTGATTCCCGAAACGTATGTGACCAGCGTACGGGAAAGACTTCAGCTGTATTCCACCCTCGACAGCATCAAGGATGAACCAGACTTACTTCAATTTGGGGTGTCTATAAAAGACAGGTTTGGAGAAATTCCTCCATCCGTCGAGCAACTCATCGATACAGTGAGACTTCGTTGGGCAGGTGAACATCTTGGTTTTGAAAAAATCAGCTTGAAAAATGGCCGGGCACGCGCCACTTTCGTGGGAAACAATGAAGATTACTTCAAATCCGATATTTTCGGCCGAATTCTGACTTTTGTTCAAACTCATTCAAAACAATGCCGCCTTAAGGATCAAAGCGGTCGCCCAACCCTATTTATAGAGAACATGAATTCAGTCGAGGATGCCCTTAAAATTCTCAATCCACTGATGATTTCGCTGAATTCAATCGACGCAACTGCTTCCAAATGACGCTGGTTTCCCTGTAAAAGCTTGCAATACTTCCACGCATTTGCCGTTAATGAGTGGTGTAAATTGTGGCTGGAATGATTCGGAGTTACATTAAGGATTTATCAAAAATTCGCTATGCTTTGGAAAACACACAATTATCTCTTTATATTAGCGGTTGCTTTAGTTCAAAAACTTAAGATAAAATGAAGCAGATAAAAGGTCTTTTAGCAGTAGTTGGCGGCGCAGCGGTAATCGCATCTTGTTCCCTTATCGGGGGTGGCAAAAATGCAAAACCAACGGCCATTAATCCGGGTCAGCTGAGCACAGCTACGAACCTTAAATACAATGACGAGGAGTCCGGTGGGTTCCAGGTCAAAGATTTCGAAGGTCAGCCCGACGCTCCAAATACAGTCTTCATTGAAGGTGGCCGTGCAGTGATGGGCTCATTCGAAGAGGATGTAATGGCGTACCGTGATAACGTGGAACGCACCGTTTCAGTCGCTTCATTCTATATGGATGAGACAGAAATTGCCAACATCCACTGGCTGGAGTACATGCATTACCTTGCCAAAGACTCTTCACAAGAAGTTTATCAGGCTTCCCTGCCAGATACAATGGTTTGGGTGGGTAAACTCGCTTTCAACGATCCTTATGTAGATCATTACTTACGTTATCCTGGTTTCCGCTACTTCCCTGTTGTCGGTGTTAGCTGGACTCAGGCAAGTAACTATGCTAAATGGCGTACTGATGCTGTTAACCGCGAATTGATGAAAGAATCCGGTCAGGATCTTCCTGAAGTTCCTGCGGGTGGCAGAATTCCTCTTGAGTCTGGTGTTGTTATTCCTGCTTATCGCCTTCCAACAGAAGCGGAATGGGAGTATGCTGCACAAGCACTTATTGGTACTCAGTGGCTTGAGGAAATGCAAACACACCAGCGTATCTATCCTTGGGATGGACATGCGCTTCGTAATCCTTACGGAAAACAAATGGGCTTTTTCCTCGCAAACTTTAAAAGAGGACGCGGTGACTATGCTGGTATTGCCGGCCGCTTGAATGATGGAGCTCTTATCACTTCTTATATTTATGAATTCCCTCCTAATGATTACGGTCTTTACAACATGGCCGGTAACGTGAGCGAGTGGGTTATGGATGTTTATCGCCCTCTCTCTTACCAGGATTTTGATGACTTGAATCCAATCCGTCGCGATGGTTTCCTTGATGATCAAAAATTTTATAACAGTGATGTTGAGAAAAATCCGCAGAGCTTTACTTCATTGATCACCGACAAGGCTCGGGTGTACAAAGGTGGTTCATGGAAAGATGTAGCCTACTGGATGTCGCCTGGTACTCGTAGATTCCTCGATCAGGATTCTGCTACTGCAACAATTGGTTTCCGCTGCGCAATGATTCGTGCCGGTTCGAATTACTAGACAAAAGATATTCTTACAGTGAAACCCTTCAGGAAACTGAGGGGTTTTTTGTTGGCATTGATTTCCCGCTGATTTCGCTGATTAAAGCTGATTTTGCTGAGGCAATGGTGCGAAACTGGCGTATTCAAAGCATCGATATTGCAGGAACTACTGCGCTTCCGCGAGGCAGGCAATACTCAACTCGCCGCACCCACACGATATCAAATGCTGACCACACGCCTCCAACGTCGCGCCGGTTGTAATGACATCGTCTACCAATAAAATCCGCTTGCCTTTGATTTGTTTAACCCCCTCAACAGAAAAAACATCTTTCACATTTTCCCATCGCTCGGTTTTTGTTTTATGTGTTTGTGTAACGGTTGACTTAATCCTGATAGAGATGGATTCATCCCATTGAACATTCATTGCTTCGCTTAGCCCCTCCGCAATCATTGAACTTTGGTTATATCCCCGTTGTCGTTTTCGCGAAGAATGCAACGGCACAGGAAGTATCAGATCAAATTCTTTTTCATATCCTGATTGTAAAAGTTCCCTTCCATACAATTGACCAAGGCGCACACCAACCTCCGGATGATTATTGTATTTCAATTGATGAAGTAAGTGCTGAACTATTCCGCTCTTGCGGAATTTTAGAAATGCCCAGCCATGTTTAAGTGGCAATCTTCCCGTGAGCTTATTCATCACAGGATTTTCCCTGAATTTGTGGTAGTTCGTTTTGGGCAAATTAGTCAGGCAAACCGTACAAAGGAGATCCTCTCCTTTGACCAACGGACCGGAGCAGGCGAGGCAATAGTGAGGGAAAAACAGAGAAATAAAATCTTCAACTATCGTATTTGGGCCCTGCATTTGATTTAGCGATATGGTAAAGAGATATTTGAATTAAAATCTACTCACATGGATATTGTAAAACAATTCAATGATTACCGTTCCCGCAAGAATGAAAAGATAGCGGAGGGGGATAATCTGATAATAAAAAGAATCTTTAACCTGGATACCAATGCCTATGCTCCTGGAGTATTGGACGTAAAATCCAAAGAGCTCATCGGCCTTACCTGCTCACTTGTTCTACGATGCGATGACTGTGTAAAATACCATCTTGGAAAATGCAAGGAAGTTGGCTTTACCACTGAAGAAGTAAATGAAGCGATGGGAGTTGCTACACTGATCGGGGGTACGATCGTCGTGCCACACTTGCGAAGAGCGTTTGAGTACTGGGAGGCACTTCAAAATGCTTAATCGGGATCTTGAACTTGAAAAACACTGGTTTGCTCTTTTGCTTCAGGTGGAAAGAATGCTTGGCGAGAAACCCAAAGATCTCAATGGCGTGTTATTTCTTATCGGTGTTCAGGAGCTTGGCAAAGGATACCAAAAGTTCACAAAAGAGCAAAAGCAGGATCTGATGCACATCGCCATTTGCAAAGTTCTGAGCTTTTCAGGCTATTATGAGCTTGAGGGCCTCGATGCCGAAGGTTGGCCACACTGGAAAATGATCAAAAAAATGCCGCGCTTTGATCTTCTGGAACAAGAAAAGTTGCTGAAGATGCATGTGCTTGAATATTTCGAAAAGGAATTTGATTGGACTCCTCCCTCTCCCCGTGAAAGCAGTATTTCCTGATGTCGGTATAAATCTTTGTTGAATTAACTAAGGCCTTGCTTATCTTTCAGTTAATAGTTTAAACTAACCGTTCACTAGTTTCGTTTTCATCAATGATGGGGAGCCAGGTCAAGGTTGTAGATGAAAAGATTGCCTCTTTCCGGAAGAAATACTATTTCAATTTATTTCTTCGCGGAGCAATTCTGTCTTTGTCTTTATTGTTGGGCTACTTTTTACTCGCCTCGCTCATTGAATATAATCTCTGGCTGGGTAAGAGCATTCGCCTTTCCTTATTCATCCTTTTTTTTGGTATCGCCGGCTACTGCATTTTTCATTTTTTGCGTCAGCCTCTGCTGTGGTGGCTCTCCGGAAGCGGGATAGGAAAGGAGCAAAGCGCAAAAATTATTGGTCAGTATTTTCCTGCAATTGAAGACCGTCTTCTCAATTTTCTTCAGCTCTCGCTTGTAAGCGAAAACCGCAGTGCATTGCTTGAAGCCAGTCTCGAACAAAAAGCCTCCGCCTTCGAGCCATTTTCATTCTCGAGCGTCATCGATCTTTCAGATAATAAGAGATACCTGAAATATCTTGCCATTCCTCTGCTTCTCGTAGTCGGTATCTTTATCATCAATCAACGAATATTCACACAAAGCGCTGACAGAATCATTCATTTCAATCAGGAGTTCGCTCCTCAGGCGCCTTTCGAATTCATCATTGAAAATGAACAACTGATCGCGTTTCCGAATGAAGATTTTACTCTTCATGTCACCTTAAGCGGTGAGGCCATCCCGGATGCGGGTTATCTTATTGTCAATCAGCAGCGATTGAAAATGGAAACTCCCAAGGCCGGGGAGTTTACTTACACCTTCGAAAAACTTCAGGAGGATTTTTCTTTTCAGGTTGAGGCCGCTGGCTTCTATTCGAAAAATTTTACCCTGAAAATCGTAACGCGTCCTGAACTGCTTAAGTTGAAGGTTCAGCTTCAGTTTCCAAAATATATTGGTCGTCCCAATCAGGATCTTTTAAATGCAGGAAACCTGGAAATACCAGAGGGCACCAATATTAAATGGACGATAGATGCCGCTAATGCGATGTCGGGCATGATCCTTTTTAAATCTGAAGAACGCTCAAGCCAATCACCCAATTTCCTACAACAATCTGATAATGAGAGTTTTGCATTCAAGCGAACCTTCTTTTCACCCGACGAGTTTACCATTGTACTTCGAAATGACAACGGCCTAAATAAAGATAAAATAGCCTATCGAATAGATGTCATCAAAGATCAGTACCCTTCCATTGTCGTTGATCACTTAAGAGATTCTGTTCTTTTTAAATCGATCGTTCTTGCTGGAAATGTTCAGGATGATTATGGCATCACTCAGCTTGACCTTCATTACGAATTGAGCGGCACTGATAAAAAAGAAATCTCTGGTGTTATTCCGATGACTGTTAATCGTGGACAATCCCAACAGGGTTTTTTCTATAACTGGCGATTGGACTCGCTTCATCTCAATGCCGGAGATCGTCTGAGCTATTACCTTGAAGTCTGGGACAATGATGGTGTGCATGGACGAAAATCCATGAAGTCAGCCGCCTACCAATTTGAGCTTCCAAAAGCAGAAGAGTTCAAAGCGGATATTAAGCGCTCACAGTCTTCAACTGAAAATGAGCTTGAGAAAAGTCTTACGAAAGCCAAGTCCCTGAAAGATGCCATTCAGGAAGCCGAACAAAAGCTTAAGGGAAAACAATCGCTTGAATGGCAGGACAAAAAAATGCTGGAGAATCTGATCCAGCAAAAGAAAAGTCTTGATCAGACGATCAACCAGCTTCAGCAGGAAAATAAATTATTAGAAGAAAAGAAAAATTCTTTCTCTGAGCAAAACGATCGCATCCGTGAAAAAGCGGAACAGATCCAGAAGCTGATGAATGAGCTGCTCAATGATGAAACAAAAAAACTTTTCGAAGAGCTTGAAAAAATGTTAAAAGAGAATCAAGATCCTTCACAGATTCAGAAGATGCTCGATAAGATGGATCGTCAGGAGATTAACATCGAAAAAGAGTTGGAGCGGACATTGGAATTATTCAAACAACTTCAGTTTGATTATAAACTGGATCAGGCAATTCAGGAGATAAAAGAGCAAAAAGAAAAGCAGGAAGAAATTCTTGAAAAGACCCAGGAACTGGCAGGAGAGAAGAAGGAGGGAAAAGACACTAAGAAGGATAGCCAGGACAAAAAAGGCGACCAGAAGGACTCCAAGGATTCGAAAGATTCAAAGGATCAGAAGGATTTAAAAGATCAGGACCAAAAAGACCAAAAAGACGATACCAACGACGGAAAGGATAACGGTCAGGAGGATAAAAAAGACGAACCCGCTACTAATGAATCTCTTGCCAAAGAACAGGAAAAGCTGGCGGAAGAGGCAGAAAATTTTGAGAAAACAATGGAGGAACTGAATAAGTTGGGTAAAGAACTCAATGAATCGGAGGATACGCCGCAGCAGGAAGACATAAATGAAATGAAGGAGCAGCAAAAAGAAAGTAAGGAATCGCTCCAGCAAGGAAATCCTAAAAAAGCTACAACACCACAAAAGAAGGCAGCGCAAAAAATGCAGCGCATGCAACAACAACTTGAAGGAATGCAAAACTCCATGGAGATGGAAGTTGATCAGGAGAACCTTGAATCACTACGACAGATCATTCACGGACTTATAAAACTTTCCTTCGATCAGGAATCATTGATAAAAGATTTCAACTCAATTCAACAGAGCGATCCAAAATACATACAGCTTTCACAAAACCAACTAAAGATCAAAGACGACTCTAAAGTGCTGGAAGACAGCTTGTTAGCTCTTGCAAAAAAAGATGCGTTCATGGGAAATATTGTTACAAGAGAGATTGGTGAGCTCAATGGTCATCTTGATAAAGCAGTTGATAACATTAAAGAGCGGAAGAAAAGTAATGCAAGCACTGACATGCAGTTCTCAATGACAAGTATTAATAATCTTGCATTAATGTTAGATGATCACCTTGATATGCTGATGGAGATGATGGCGAACGCAATGCCATCACCAGGTAAGAGCAAGAAGAAAGGACAAAAGAGTTTGGGTGAGATGCAGCAAAAATTAAATCAAGACATCGAGAAAATAAAAAACAGTGGAAAGAGTGGTCGTCAGTTATCAGAGGAACTAGCGAAGATGGCCGCTGAGCAAGAACGTATCAGAAGAGCATTGCAAGACATGCAAGAAAAATTAAAACAGGAGGGGAACAAAGTTGGCGGTGGCGATCTCCCTGGAAAGATGGAACAAACTGAACTTGATCTGGTTAATAAGCAACTGACTGAGCAGACTATTCGCAGACAGAAAGATATCCTCACACGATTGCTCGAATCAGAAAAATCAATGCGGGAGCAAGAGATGGACGAAGAGCGAAAAGGTGAAGCTGCCAAGGATTATCAGAAAGAAATCCCAAAGGCATTTGAAGAGTATTTACGATTAAAGGAAAAAGAAGTAGAATTGCTTAAAACAATGCCTCCTAAGCTCTATCCTTATTATAAGAAAGAGGTGAATGAGTATTTTAAGCGACTTGGCAATCAGAAGTAATTAATGGCTATGAAGAACATCCGGATTGAGGTACCCGCACTGACTGAGAATATCAGGATGATCGAAAGCTTTATTGACAATGCCAGGGAACAATTTCAATTGGATGACGATATCTACGGCAATATTATGATTGCCGTAACGGAAGCAGTCAATAACGCAATCAAGCATGGGAGCAATAATGACACTTCTAAAAATGTGCTGTTAACGCTGACATTGGAGGAATCAACAATCAAATTCAGGATTGAAGATCAGGGCCAGGGCTTTAATTACCAAGATCTTCCTGATCCTACCTCCCCGGAAAATCTTGAAAAACCCGGAGGCCGTGGCATCTTCCTAATGAAACATCTCTCCGATGAAGTCGATTTCAAAGATGGCGGAAGGATTGTTGAGTTAAGTTTTTACATGAACGCCTGATGCCTGGGATTCACTTCTTCACGGAAGAAATCAAGTTTAAAGTCCCCTTTCCCCGCAAAACTGCCACTTGGCTGGAAAAGATTGCCCGATCCGAAAAGCGAAAGATCGAATCTCTCTCCTATATTTTTTGCTCTGAAGAATATCTCCTCTCTTTGAACAAGCAATACCTCAGGCACTCCACCTACACGGATATATTATCATTTGATTTTTCTGAAGGAGGTCCAATCCAAGGTGAAATCTACATCAGCGTGCCAAGGGTCAGAGAAAATGCCATGACATTTGACCAACCTTTTCCAAAAGAATTAAAGAGGGTTATCTCTCACGGTTTACTTCACTTCCTTGGATACCGTGATAAAACAAATCAAGAAAAAGCCCAAATGCGAATCAAAGAGGAAGCTTGCCTATCTTTGTGGAAATAAATCGTTTCACGTGAAACCTTGTTTTTCCTAAGAAGGAACTGTTCCACGTGAAACACGCTTTTTAAACTATGTTTCCTCAATACGACGTTATTGTAGTAGGTGCCGGGCACGCAGGCTGTGAAGCAGCGGCAGCAGCAGCCAATATGGGCTCAAAGGTTCTCCTAATCACTATGAACATGACCACAATCGGTCAAATGTCATGCAACCCAGCCATGGGCGGAGTCGCGAAGGGGCAGATCGTGAGGGAAATTGACGCCCTGGGGGGTTATTCAGGAATTGTGTCTGACAACTCAATGATTCAGTTTCGAATGCTTAACCGCTCAAAAGGGCCAGCCATGTGGAGCCCCAGAACGCAAAACGACAGAATGCGATTCTCAGAAGAATGGCGATCGATGTTAGAGAAAACTCTAAATGTTGACTTTTGGCAGGAAATGGTTTCTGGAATAGTGGTGGAGGACGGATGTGCTGTTGGGGTAAAGACCTCGTTAGGTATCGAAATCAGGGCCAAAGCTATCATCCTAACCAACGGCACCTTTCTTAATGGAAAAATTCACATCGGAGAAAAGAACTTTGGCGGTGGCAGAACGGCTGAAAAAGCAGCCACTGGCCTAACGGAAGACCTCCTTAAATTGGGATTCGAGTCAGGCAGAATGAAGACAGGAACTCCACCGCGGGTGGATGGCCGATCACTTGACTACTCAAAGATGGAGGAGCAAAAAGGAGATGAAGATCCCGGAACGTTCTCTTTCCTATCATCTACAAAACCTCCTGACAAACAACTGAGCTGCTGGATCACCTACACAAACACTGATGTGCATCAAGAACTCGAAAAAGGTTTTTCCATGTCCCCAATGTTTCAGGGAAGAATCCAAGGACTGGGGCCAAGGTATTGCCCGTCAATTGAGGATAAGATCAATCGTTTTGCAGACCGTGACCGACATCAGATTTTCGTCGAACCTGAAGGGTGGAACACTGTTGAAATATATGTCAATGGTTTTTCAACCTCACTGCCAGAAGACGTACAGTACAAGGCTATGGCGAAGATTCCTGGTTTTGAAAAGGCCAGAATGTTCAGACCGGGGTACGCTATTGAATACGATTACTTCCCGCCAACTCAATTAAAACTCACACTAGAAACGCAACTCGTTGACAATCTGTACTTTGCGGGTCAAATAAACGGAACAACAGGCTATGAAGAAGCCGCCTGTCAGGGATTAATGGCTGGCATCAATGCTCATAACAAAGTCTCTTCCAGGGAGCCATTCGTATTAAAAAGATCTGAAGCATACATCGGAGTGTTGATTGATGACTTGGTCAACAAGGGTACCAATGAACCTTACAGAATGTTTACGTCGCGTGCTGAATATAGAATTTTACTGCGCCAGGATAATGCCGACCTCCGACTAACACAAAAAGGTCATGATCTCGGATTAGCTAGCGACGAACGATTGACAGCGCTCAATAAAAAGAAGAATGAACTAAACGATATTCTTCATGACCTCAATTACATCAAGATATCACCAGAAGAAATCAATGATGGACTCGCAGAACTTAACACTTCGCCTATCCGCGAAAAGATTTCAATCGCTACCTTGCTGAAACGACCTCAGATTGGTGTGATCGAAGCACAGGCTTTGCACCCATCGATCTCCCAACTGATTAACAAATTTTCAAAAGAAGTTGCCGAACAAGCTGAAATCGTAGTCAAGTACGAACCATACATTGAACGCGAGCAAAAAATGGCTGAAAAAATTGAAAGCCTTGATGGGTACAGAATTCACGCCGATTTCGATTATGATCGGGTAAAAGCTCTTTCATCAGAAGCTCGTCAAAAGCTTAAGAAAATGAAGCCTACAACCATCGGCCAAATGTCGAGAATCAGCGGCGTCTCTCCTTCCGATGTTTCGGTCATGACTGTTTACCTCGGCAAATAATGTCTTTGGAAAAAGTTGATGTTTGCCCTGTCTGCAAGAACCGCACCTTCAGACCTTATCTGGTATGCAAAGACTATACTACTTCTGAAAAATTGTTTCATGTGGAACAATGCAGTTCATGCCTACTACTGATAACAACCCCACGCCCCATCAATGATGAGGCGGGATCGTATTATCAATCCAAGTCCTATATCTCGCATACAGCCGCCGCCGCCGGAATAATGGACTATCTCTACTTAATAATCAGACGATTCACTCTAAACTGGAAATACAACCTAATCAAAGCCTCTCTCACAGGTAAAAATCTTCTCGATATGGGCTGCGGCACAGGCAGCTTTCTCAATCACTGTAAACTCAAAGGAATAAACGCCTTCGGCGTGGAGCCTTCCCTTGACGCAAGAAATGCTGCCGAAAGCACCCAAGTAGTACCCACCTTGAATGATCTTCCTGAAATCAAGTTTGATGTTATAACTATGTGGCATGTTATGGAGCATGTGTATGATCTTTCTGGAACTATCAACAATCTTAAAAGTCGGTTAGCAGAAAATGGCACCATTTTTATTGCTGTACCTAACTGGCAATCCTTTGATGCAACACATTATAAAGAACTCTGGGCTGCCTACGACGTTCCACGACATGTGTGGCACTTCTCGAAAAGCACAATGACTACCCTACTTGAAAATGAAGGTTTCGTTTTAAAGAAGATCATCCCAATGAAGTTAGATTCATATTACGTAAGCATGTTGAGCGAAAGAAATCAGGAAAACGGCAAACTTTCCATAACCAGTATGTTCAAAGCGGTACTAATGGGATTCCGCTCGAACCGTAAGGCAAGTAAAACGATGAATTACTCAAGTCTTATTTACGTAGCACAGAGATGATAAAAAAATTAACGCAAGCAATCATTTTCATTCTGTTGTACAGCGCTTGCGCGAACATCACAACTCCCAACGGCGGCCCAAAAGATATAGCTCCCCCAAAATTAGTCGCGTCACTGCCATTAAATAAACAAAAAAATTTCGACGGCAAAACTGTCTCCCTAACTTTTGACGAAGTCATCAAACTCAACAACCCGAAAGAAGAAATTACTATCAGCCCTTCTCCCGGGGACGATGTAGACTTCAAATTCAAAAAAAATACCGTTCTAATCACTCCTAAAAGCGGCTGGAAGCCAGAAACCACTTACAGTATTCAATTTCGTGAAGGTGTAAAAGATATGAGTGAAGGCAATGTGCCGCTTAACTTGAAGCTGGCGTTCAGCACCGGTCCTAACATAGACTCTCTCCGGTTTTCAGGGTTAGTAACAGACCTATTAAAAGGAACAACAGCAGATAAAATAACAGTTGCTATTTATCAAAGCGATACGGTCGATATCTTTACTGACAAACCCGAGTATTTCACTAGAACTGATAAGGCAGGAAAATTTATTCTAGATAACATCAAGGTCGGTGACTATATCATTTACGCTTGGGATGACAAAAACAAGAACTTAAAAGTTGAAAGCAAAAGCGAGCGGTACGGATTTATCGGTCCAAAACTCCGTCTTGAAGAAAACATAGATACAATAGCAATTGGTCTGATTATGTTGGACTCCCGTCCTTTAAAAATCTCGTCCATACGAAATGTTGGAAATGTAACACGCCTAAGGTTTAGCAAATACCTTACTGACTACACCATCGAAAGCGACAGCGCACTAACCAATAACTTTGGCGACAACCAAACCGAACTAACCATCTGGAATCCCATTTCAAATGATAGTGTTATGGTACATCTCACGGCAACCGACAGCCTGGAACTAAAAGTCGACTCTTCGTTCTATATTAAAAAAACCAATATCAAACCTATTATCGACAAG
The DNA here is from genome assembly GCA_038241465.1 of Cytophagales bacterium. GTDB lineage: Bacteria > Bacteroidota > Bacteroidia > Cytophagales > Cyclobacteriaceae > ELB16-189. The sequence goes on from JBBRFP010000008.1 coordinate 11,786, forward strand.
CTCGCCTGGTCGCTTGGGCAACCAAAGGTTCAATCGGAAACCGGCAAATTTGAAACCACGCTAAAATTCAATAAACCCATTACCTACATAAACTTTGACAGCCTCAGTATAACGATGGATACTGTGAAAACACAAAAAACAGAAGTGAAAGTGACCTTAAAGAAAGATGAAAAGAAAATCGAACCAGAAAAACAATTGGTGTACATACCAATCACGAAAGAAAACATAACGCTCGACACAAAACGCAAAGAAATCATCATTAAAAAAACTCTTGACAAAGCGCTGTTTCAGGGAGACGTTGATCCAATTTTCATGCTAAAGACCGGGCGAGGATTCTTTTACACAATTGATAACGACACTAGCAAAGCATTGTCAACTTCAATCCCTATCATCTGGCCAGAAGACTCTGGTACCATTGCCATCGAGACAAAGACAACCAAACCCCATTACATTATCGAGCTAATGACTAGTGAATATAAAATCGCAGCAAGCGGAAAAGATCTCATAAAGTACACCTTCCGGAACATCCAACCAGGAGATTATCGACTACGAATAATTATTGATTCGAACGGCAACGGCCAATGGGATCCGGGCAACATCGTTAAACGAATAGAACCAGAAAAGGTCATATATTATAAAGGCTCAAATAAGAAGCCCGATTTCACCATTAGAGCAAACTGGGAAATCGGACCGCTCATACTTAAGTTCTGATAACTTGTGGATAACTCTTTACAACTCCCAAAAACCGAACTAACTTCGGAACGATTAACCCTGTTAGCTGGATCAACCGACAATTCGCCAACTTTCTCAGACTTGTGAACAGAGAACTCTTTGTTAACAACTTATTCCCACAAAACCTGACTTTGTTGACACCCTGCACGTTAATCAAGAAACTAGGCCAAATAACAAGTTCTTTATTAACACAGTCATAAACATTTTAGAGACATAGCGCGAATAGCCCAAGTAATCCACAAATGCACACTTCTTATTATTACGTTCTTTATTTTTTAAAAAAATTCCCACCAATACTACAAGCTTGTGGAATGTGCATACTTTTTATAAGCTCACTCCAGGCCCAGGAGCAAGACATACGAGTTGCAAATGAGTATTTCCTAAAAGGAGAAAAGGACAAAGCACTTTCTTTATATCAGACGCTCTCAAAAAACGCCGAAAATATTCCTGCCATTCATTCAAATTATCTGAGTCTCCTATTGGATATGAGAAAGTATAAGGAAGCAGAAGATTATGTTGAGAAAGTCTTAAAAAAGGTTGATGATCGAATTGGATACCGTGTAGATCTTGGAATTGTTTATGTAAAATCAGGTGACATTCAAAAGGCTGACAAGTATTTTAAAAACCTCGTGAAGGCATCATTACCTGACGTTTACAAAACAAAAGCTATTTCGGATTATCTCGCCGCTCATAATCTACCTGATTATGCCGTGATGACGTTGCAAGAGATTCGACAATCTCTTGGTAATGCTTCAATGTTTACATTAGAGATGGCAAACCTTTATAGGATGCAGGGAAAGCGGGATTTGATGGTGGAAGAATATCTCAACTATATAACCCAATCACCGGCCAATATAAATTATGTAAAAAATCTTCTCCAGCTGTTTCTGAACAAGTCAGAGGAACTTGAAAGTTTGGAACGAATGCTATTTGACAAGGTGCAGAAATCCCCTGACTCTGAGGTTTTTGCAGACCTGCTTGTTTGGGTAAATCTTCAACAAAAGAATTTTTACGGTGCATTTATTCAAGCACGTGCCTACGATAAGCGTTTCCGCAAGGAGAATTCCAAAACATTAGAAATTGCCCAGATTGCGCTGAACAATAAGGATTACGAAAACGCAGATAAAAGCTTCTCATATGTGATAAAGGAATTCGCCAACACTGATAACTATTTGCCTGCCAGGCTTGGGTTAATCCGGGCGCGGGAAGCAAAAGTGAAAAGAAGTTTCCCGGTAAACACGGATTCGGTTCGCTATCTCACTAAGGAATATCAGTCCTTTGTAAGTCGCTACCCGGACAACTCAAACAGTTATGAGGCATCGTTAAATGAAGCGCTCCTCCATGCTTATTATCTAAATGAAAAAGATTCAGCGATTACTAAGCTCACAAATCTGATCAACCATCCCGGTGTGCCTGTTTATCTCAAAGCAAAAGCGAAACTCGATCTGGGAGATATTTATATTTTAAAAGAAGAACCGTGGGAATCAACTTTACTTTATTCGCAAGTTGAAAAAAACCAACGCGATGCGCCTTTAGGATATGAAGCCAAGCTTCGAAATGCAAAGCTCTCGTATTATAAAGGAGACTTCAAGCTGGCGCAAGAGCATCTGGATATTTTGAAACAGGCAACCACCAGGGAAATTGCGAATGACGCTATGGAATTGAGTATGAGGATTAAAGAGAATATCGCCTTCGATACAGTTGGGGCGGCACTTAAAGAATATGCAGCAATCGAATTACTGCTTGTTCAAAACAAAAATGATGAAGCTCTGAAGCGACTGAAAATATTTACAGATGCAATTCAGGTTTCGACGTCGATTAAAGACGATGTTTATTGGCTTGAAGCCAATTTGAGAATAAAACGTGGCGAGTTTGACCAGGCTATTGTGTTATTGGATAAGATCGTGGTTGAATTCGGAAATGATATTCTTGCCGACGACGCGTATTTTACTGAAGGAGATATCTATGAACACTATCTTAAGAACAAAGAAAAAGCGATGGAAATCTATCGAACGTTTCTTGATAAATATCCTGGTAGCGTTTACGCCGCGGAAGCAAGAAAAAGGTTCCGGGCTTTGCGCGGCGATTTCCAGGAGAAGGTGGTGAACTAAGCTGAAATGGTTTTTTAGTCCTGTTTCCGGAAAAGCGTACCTTTCAAGTACACAACTCTTGCAATGCGCGCAGTTTACGTACTGGTTATTATTTTTTTGATCCTCATCATTTTTTTTACACAGTGGTATCTGTGTGATGTGAGAGGTCTATGTGAAAGTACTGCCATTTTCGAAGTTCTAATCATGCTGCTGCTGGCGTTTTTGATTGGCTTCGCGGGCTCATGGCTCGTAAGTGAAAATATTTTTTTCTCGATCAGGAAGCAAGTAGGTGGATTACTAAAAGAAAAAGCGACTTTGTCAGAAAAAGTTCAACTTCTGGAGAAAGAAAATAACGCCGCGCGCAGGCAGTTGGCGGAATGGCAGAAAGAGGCATCACTTCTTGCTAAGGGATTAAAAGAAGCAGAGCCCTTGTTGATCGAGGCGCAGTCACGGGTTCAAAATTTACAGGATGAACTCGACCAGTCTCAACGCCGTTATTTGAATCTAAAAAAGGAAACCGATTCGATGCGTGATCAGAGCATCGAGTTGAACAATGAACTCGAACTTCAGAAGAGAAAGATGGAGAATCTTTTTTCAGCTTCGGAAGAGAAGCCGATTGTACAAGTGAAAAAGGAAGAGAAGAATGATCCTCACAATTCGAGATTTACCCCGTCTAGCAGGCAGGTAAAGAATGATCTGACATTAATCAGTGGAATAGGCCCCGTGATTCAAAGAAAACTCAATGACTTGGGGATTTATTCTTTTGAGCAAGTGGCTGAGCTCTCACCAGAAATGATAGACAAAATCACTAAGAACATAAAATTCTTCCCTGATCGTATTGCCCGCGATAACTGGATAGGTCAGGCTTACGCATGGGTCAGGAATAAAAAGTAAGTTGTTAAATGATTAATCGTTATCCAACCGACAGAGTCAATAGCTTCAGTGATGCGATCTTTTCCATTGCACTTACACTTCTGGTTCTGGAAGTCAGGGTGCCCTCGAGCGAGGATCTTGAAACATATGGAACGCTTGGAGTATTACGACGGCTTATCCCAAGTTTTATAGGATTACTGATAAGTTTCTTTGTAACCGCCGCCTATTGGAGATCTCACCTGGCTTTCGCCCAATATATAAAAGAGTATGACAGTCGCCTGCTTCGGCTTACCGTTTGGCTGCTGCTATTTGTCGTATTACTTCCGTTCTCAACAGCTTTCTACACCAAAAACTTTTCAAAAGACGGACCCTACATATTCTACTGTCTTAACCTTGTCTTCATTGGATTCTTTAACTACTTGATTATACGACGGATCATAAGAACAGATAAACAGCGCGAATTAATGAGCGCGAACCTGGCTCAATGGTTCGTTTTCCGTTCACTTGTCGCGCCCGTTGTTTGGCTATTAGCGATACCCGTGTTGCTCATCGACCCATTTCTATCAAGGATGACCTTCATCTTAATTTTTATTGTCATCGCGCTGGGAGATAGAAAATTTAAAAGAAGATCTCAAACAGCAGAGGTTGCGGAGAATAAAGATCATTGAGAAAAAAAGATGCCCCTGATCTTCGGGAATAATTCTGCCAGTAAGGATGCTGCGTTACGGCCGACCGATCTCAAGTAGGACACAGCCACTGGTAAAGCGGGGCCGTTGGTGAGCAGCTTCTGAAGGAGTTTAGGGCAACAAAATCTGACGGTTTCATTTCCAGAAAGCTCATTTTATCAGCCAAATCGCTGGAAACGGTGTTTTGTAGATAAAAAAATATTTATATAATTACTCTGCATGCATAACAAATTACGCTATCTTCGCTAACGTTTGAAACGAGAAGAAACCATCGATTTTAATATCAAGGCTGCCTGGCACGCCATTGCACGCATGTACAATCAGCAGGCCCTTAAGTACGGGGGCACAATGTCGGTTGGGTTTGCTTTGCTGAACATTCATTCAGAAGACGGAACACCGGCTACGAAAATTGGGCCGATGATGGGCCTGGAGACAAGAAGCCTTACCAGACTTCTGAAATCAATGGAGGAAAAGGGACTGATCTACCGTGAAACAGATAAAAATGATCGTAGATCGGTGCTTATCTTTTTAACTAAGGCAGGGAAAAAAAATAAAGAGAAGGCAAAAAGTACGGTGTTGAGGTTCAATGAAGCAGTGAAAGAGACTATTCCGGGACAGAAGCTATCCGTATTTTTTGAAGTCGTGCAGGGGATTAATCGAATGATTGAACGAAATGAAATTTATCAGACGGTGGCTCATGAAGAATGACATCGGCCTGCCTGTATCCACTAAAGACCACAAAATAATTTTATGAATCGTACCATCCGCAAAGTAGCTGTCCTGGGTTCCGGCATTATGGGTTCACGCATCGCGTGTCACTTCGCCAATATCGGCTGTGATGTTTTGCTTCTGGACATTGCTCCGAAGGAACTCAATGAAGAAGAAACGAAGAAGGGACTTAAGCTTGATAATCCGGTTGTAAAGAACAGGATTGTCCAGGCATCTTTTGATTCGACCCTAAAATCTAATCCCGCACCTTTCTACAGCAAAAAATTTGCATCACGCGTTAAGCTTGGAAATTTTAGTGATGACATGTCGAAGATCAAAAATGTTGACTGGATCATTGAAGTTGTTGTGGAAAATCTTGATGTAAAAAAGATCGTTTATACAGAAGTTGAAAAGCACAGAACACCAGGAACGTTAGTAACATCCAACACTTCCGGCATTCCAATACATTTAATGGCTGAAGGTCGCAGCGAAGATTTCCAAAAGAACTTTGCCGGCACTCACTTCTTTAATCCACCGAGATACTTAAGGCTTCTTGAAATCATTCCAACG
>JBBRFP010000009.1:0-16873 GCA_038241465.1 Cytophagales bacterium
GCTCAACTACCTGAAAGCGGAAAATAAGTATCTCGACACGATGACGGCTCACACGAAAGCGTTGCGTGAGAAATTATATAATGAAATGAAAGGGCGTGTTAAAGAGAAAGATGAGTCAGTACCCTTCAAAGACGGAGGCTATTATTATTACTCGCGTTTTGAGGAAGGTTATGATTACCCGATCTATTGCCGCAAGAAAAGCTCACTGGACAGCGCAGAACAAATTATCGCCAATGGAAATGATCTGGGGAAGAATCAAAAATACTTCAGCCTGTTCATCGTAAACAGTCCTGATCACCAATTGATCGCCCTTTGCATGGATACCGTAGGAAGAAGATTCTACACCATCAAGATTAAGAACATGGCCACTGGTGAGATATTAAAAGACAAGATTGAAAATACATCCGGAAGTATTCAGTGGGCCAATGACAACCAAACAATTTTTTATAGCAAACAGGATCCAACCACATTGCGTGCAAATGAAATCCGTCGCCACACCTTAAATAATTCGTCGAACGACAAATTAATCTATGAGGAAAAGGACCAAACTCTTTCAATTTCATTGTCAAAATCAAAAACAGACAAGTATATTTTTATTAATTCAGGAAGGACAGATGCGTCATTCGTTCAGTTCTTAAGCGCTGATGACATCAACAGCAAGCCTGTAGTGATCGAACCGTTGCAAAATGATGTTGAATATAGCGCAGATCATATCGGCAACAAATTCTATATCCGAACAAATCTAAATGCAAAGAACTACAGACTCGTTGAAGCTGATGTCACGAAACCCGGAAAAGAAAACTGGAAAGATGTGATACCCAATCGGGCCGATGTATTTCTTGGTTCTTTCGAATTATTCAAAGATTATCTGGCCATAGAAGACGAGAGTGAAGGACTCACCAAGATCCGACTAATAAAATGGTCTGATCAATCGGAGTCTACTATAGATTTTGGTGAACCAGCCTACGTGGCAGGTATTGATAACAATCGCGAGTTCGATACGAGAGTTATCCGATACAGTTATCAGTCGATGACCACTCCTCCTTCCATCTATGATTATAACATGGATACCCATGAGAAAAAGTTATTAAAGCAACGTGAGGTGTTGGGGGATTTCTTATCATCCAATTACCAGACAGAGCGGGTGATGGCGACGGCCCGTGACGGTGCGAAGGTGCCTATATCCATTGTTTACCGAAAAGATAAGTTCAAGAAAGACGGCACGAACCCATGTTTGCAATACGCCTATGGCTCTTACGGAGCAAGCATGTACGCATCGTTTAATTCATCAAGACTTAGCTTATTGGATCGCGGTTTCGTTTATGCAGTTGCTCACATTCGTGGTGGACAGGAAATGGGTGGACAATGGTACGAGGATGGTAAAATGATGAAAAAGAAAAATACGTTTTACGATTTCATCGACTGCTCTGAATATCTGGTTACCAACAAATATTCTGACAAGGATAAACTCTTTGCGTATGGCGGCAGCGCAGGGGGATTGCTGATGGGTGCTATCACCAATTTACGTCCTGATCTTTACAAAGGCGTCATTGCTGCTGTTCCGTTTGTGGATGTGATTACCACGATGATGGATGAAACCATTCCATTAACAACGTTTGAATGGCGCGAATGGGGGAACCCTAATATCCAGGAGCAATATGAATACATGCTATCCTACTCACCTTATGATCAGATTGAAAAGAAGAACTATCCAAATCTTCTAGTGACCACCGGTCTTCACGACAGTCAGGTACAATACTGGGAGCCGGTAAAATGGGTGGCGAAGCTTCGTGATATGAAGACCGATAATAATCTGCTTTTGTTATACGTCAATATGGATGCCGGTCACGGCGGAGCCTCGGGACGATTCCGTGCTATGAAAGAAGAGGCCATGAGACAGGCATTTATGCTTGATCTCATTGGGATAAATGAATAAATTAGATTCATGATTTAACAAAAGCTTATGCGAAATCCATACTTCCTTTTTGCTGTCTTTGGAATAATCGGCCTTCCATTTCTTTTCATCGGACTATTTTTCACATTTGGCAGCCTTCAGAAGGCGACTACCTGGGAGTCAACCAATGGTGTGATCACATCAGTAGGTCAGAATAGCGTTGAAGTTAAATTTGAATACAACGGCAACCCGTTTAACGTCACCACCAATTTCACTGAAGATAACATGATCGAAGGAGACACAATCGATGTGTATTTTCCTGTTGGTCATCCCGAGCAGGCAGAGGTGAAGACATTTTTATCAAACTGGCTTTTTAGCCTGATCTTCTTATTCTTTGGATTAACGTTTGGGTCGATTGGTTTTTTTGGTGTGCGAAGTGTTGCGAAAAAAGCAAAAGCCAAGAAAGAATTGTTTACAGAACAGCGTGGCAAAAAACTATCAGGTCTTTCGGCAACGGTAACCTTGAATAGAAACTATTCTGTGAATAACCAGCATCCCTTTGTTATTGACGCCTCCTGGACCGATCCGATCACTCAGGTGAATCATACATTCAGAAGCGAAAATCTCTGGGTTGATCCGACACCACAGCTTAGAAATGGTGCAGTGGATGTGTATATCGATGAGGCAGATCTCAAGAGATATTATGTCGATGTTACTTTTCTTCCTGGAAATACCTAAACGTCAGCATTTACACCCTCACTTTTTTTGTCGTACCATTGACTGATTAATCTGCTTTATTAGCCCTGGCCCTTCATAAATAAATCCTGTGTAGATCTGAACGAGATCTGCACCAGCCCGTATCATTTCCAAAGCATCCCCCGGTTTCATAATGCCACCCACACCAATGATCGCAAACTCCTTTCCCAATTTTTGTCTTAAGTATTGAATTACTTCCGCGGATCGCTTCGTCAATGGCTTCCCGCTTAGTCCACCGGTTCCTATGCTTTCAATCTTACTCGCAGGCGTGACGAGTCCTTCCCGGGAGATTGTCGTATTCGTAGCAATCACTCCATCGGTCTTTGTTTCAAGAAGAATTTCTACAACGTCGTCAAGCTGACTTGGCGTAAGGTCGGGCGCGATTTTTAAAAAAACCGGCTTGGGTTTTTCTTTTGCCCGATTCAACTCATTCAACACCATCAAAAGTTTTTTTAATGGCTCCTTTTCCTGCAGGTCACGAAGTCCAGGTGTGTTAGGCGAACTTACATTAACAACAAAATAATCGACATAGGGATAAAGAGTCTCAAAGCAAATCGTGTAATCCTCGGATGCATTTTCATTCAGCGTGTTTTTATTTTTGCCAATATTGCCACCGATTATCACATCTGTATTTCTCTTCTTCAATCGTTCGACTGCAGCCTCAACCCCTTCATTATTAAAACCCATCCGATTAATCACTGCTTGGTCCTCGGGCAAGCGGAATAATCTTGGTGTTGGATTACCTGGTTGAGCTTTCGGTGTCAGCGTTCCAATCTCAATAAAGCCAAAACCAAAACAGGAAAACTCGTCGATTAGCATTGCATCTTTATCAAACCCTGCGGCAAGACCTACAGGATTTTTAAAAGTCAATCCAAGGATCTTACGTTCCAGAGAAGGATGATTAAATACGAAAATATTTCTTAGCAATGCCCGGACTCCGGGTATCCGACAAACGATTTGAAGAAATTTGAAAGTGAAATGATGTACGCCCTCGGGATCAAAGAGAAAAAGAACTGGGCGAATTAAATATTTATACATGAAGAACTATTTGTTCTTTTGTTTTTTTGGCTTTAAAGAGAACTTTTTAAACCCTGCCGAAACAATCGCGTCTACCATTGATTTACTATCGGTTGTGCCCAATGAAGAAGAGGATGTTATCCGCCAGACAAGATTGTTATTGCGATCATTGAGGTCAATGATAAGGTTCTCAACCGTAAAATCCCGTGACCATGTTTGAGCATTGCTACCCGGGGTCATGCCCAGCGGGCCAAGTTGCTGCATATCACTTCGTGTCTGTGAGCCTACAACAAAAGAAACTACAAGATCAGCAACGGAGTCTTGTGCTTGTTTCAATCCTTTTTCAGTCAACTCTTCTATGATCTCTTCGATCACTATTTTCTGCAAAGATCCGTCTGACTTCTGAACCCGGTCTTTGGGCGTGATCACCTCGCTATCGCCGATCCGGAATGTTTTGTAATGGGAGAAATCCTTTTTCTTATCGTACTCTACATCGATGTCCTGGGCTGCAGAATAAAAGCTCATTAAAAGAAAGATGGAGAGCAGGCGGTTCATGGATCAAAGATAAGAATTCGATTTGGTTATTAGGGGGAATATTTTGGAATGAGAGAATGGTTAAGGATGGGTGTCCGTTCTCCGCCAATTTACGATTAACATTTAACGATTAACACTATCACTACTTCCTCGGATGAAACTCCCTGATAACCTGCTTCAGATAATCCCGGTCCAAATGGGTATAGATTTCCGTGGTCGTTATAGACTCATGCCCAAGCATCTCCTGAACCGCACGAAGATCAGCGCCGCCTTCTATAAGATGGGTAGCAAACGAATGACGGAACGTATGCGGACTGATCGTCTTCTTCAATCCAATTTTTACGGCCAAGGCTTTTATGATAAGAAATATCGAAACCCTGGAGATCTTTTTTCCACGCCGGTTGAGAAATACATAACCTTCGAATCCCTTTTGAACCGGCACATGAACTCTGATTTCCTCAAGATAGATCGTAAGGAATTTCATGGCATCCCTCCCGATTGGAACCAGGCGCTCTTTGTTACCCTTTCCAATTACTCTCAAAAAACCGAGATCGAAATAAACATTGGCCCGCCTGAGCTCAACCAGTTCGGAGACACGTAACCCCGAACTGTAAAGAACTTCGAGCATGGAGCGGTTGCGGCCTCCTTCGGGTGTAGACAGATCAATTGCTTCCAAAAGCTTAACAATCTCAGCATAGTCTAGTGTGTCGGGCAATTTCCTACCCAATCGCGGACCTTCAATCAACGCCGTTGGGTCCTTATCAATCAGTTCTTCCGACAAAAGATATCGATAGAAAGATTTAATGCCAGAAAGTATCCTGGCCTGACTATGGGGGCTCATCCCAAGTTCATTAATATGTTGCAAAAATCCTTGCAGGTGTTTTGAAGTAAGTGCTTTGGGTGAAAGATCTAATTTCGCCAGGCTAACATATTGCTCTAATAAGACAACGTCATGAACATATGCTTCAATGGAGTTCCCGGAAAGAGACCGCTCCAGCTTCAGGTAGTTGCTGAATTCCTTATTATACAGTCCCCACGAATTTTCTGCCATACTTTAATTTAGCGACATTTGTAAAGATCGGCAATCTGGATGGGTTCTTAATGGGGATTCAATCGGTTCTCGCAAAGAACGCAAAGCAAAGCGCAAAGAACGCAAAAATGTAATGTTGCCGACTAGCAGCTTTGCAAACTTGCAATTTAGTGTGGTTCTGAAGTGAGCCTTTGCAGTCTTCGCGAGAAATTTTAGTCAGGTGGCAGATAAGATTTTTTAAAAATCAACATAGAAACGAAGAATGAAGATTCAAATAATCAACGGCCCCAACCTCAACCTACTCGGCAAACGGGAAGTAGATGTTTATGGCAACCAGTCTTTCGAAACATTTTTCCAGGCATTGACCCAGAGCTTTCCTACCATTGAGCTCCACTATTTTCAATCAAATGTGGAAGGGGAGCTTATTAATAAACTTCACGAAGTTGGTTTTTCCTTTGACGGGGTGATCTTAAACGCTGGAGCCTTTACGCATACTTCGATTGCCCTTCATGACGCCATCGGAGCGATTACCACACCGGTGGTAGAGGTACACATTTCGAATGTTTACGCTCGTGAAGAGTTCCGTCATACCAGTCTGATCACATCCAAGTGCGCAGGCCTGTTGACTGGCTTTGGGTTACAGGGGTATGTACTGGCTTTGATCTACCTTTCCAATCGCAATTCATAACTCACTAATTCCTACTTCACTTTGATTTCTTTTTACCCTGGCCCTTCCCGCGTTCACGACGAAATACCCAAATGGATAAAGACTGCTCATAAAAAGGGCATTCTTAGCATGAACCACCGCAGTGCCGAGTTTATCGCTATCTCAAAAAAAACAGTCGAACTTCTTAAGAAGAGACTTCATGTTCCAAAAGACTATTCCATATTTTTCATATCATCAGCAACGGAGTGCTGGGAGGTTATCAGCCAGTCATTAATTAAAAGCAAGAGCATTCACATTCACAATGGCGCTTTTGGAGAAAAATGGTTTGACTATACGCATCGACTCAGACCTAACGCGATTTCCATTTCATTTCCTATCGATCAATCGCTCAATCCAAAAGAACTGATCTATCACGATGGAGAAATGATCTGCATCACACAAAATGAAACCTCTAACGGCACGCAGGTTAGCAATAAGATCATTGCTGCGGTGAAAAAAAATAATCCCAATCACCTGATTGCTGTTGATGCAACTTCTTCAATGGCCGGTATTTCGTTGGAATTTATCTCCGCTGACATCTGGTTTGCCTCGGTGCAGAAATGTTTTGGGCTTCCCGCCGGACTTGCCGTAATGGTTTGTTCACCCCGTACGATCAAACGCATCGAAGAGATCGACGAAAAAAGTCATTATAATAGTTTATCATTCACAAAAGAAATGATGGACAAGTGGCAAACGACCTATACACCCAACGTCCTGGGAATCTATTTGCTTCAGTGTGCTGCAAAGAAGATGAGCACGATCTCGCGGGTGGATCAACTCATTGAGCTGCGTCAAAAAAAATGGATTAAATTTTTTCGGGATTCAAAAGATCTTCAACTACTCATTAAGAATCCGGAAGTGCAATCCAAAACAGTAATCGCCGTCAAGGGTAATCCCTATCTCATTAGCCTCGTTAAAGCCGCTGCCAAAAGGAAAGGCCTATTACTTGGTGAAGGGTATGGAAATCTAAAGGCAGATACTTTCAGGATTGCAAATTTTCCAGCAATTAAGAAAAGCGAAATTGAGAAGTTGATGGAATTTCTGAAAGTGTATCGTTAAATGTTAATAGTTGACCGGGGTTCATTCACGATTAACCCAGAAAAAACTACTGATGATGATTTTCAGGAAGACCGATACGCCATATCATAAATCGACTTCACATGTGGCCCAAGGAAAACCCTCGCATAGATACGTATAATCGCAAGCCCATCGAGTATAAAGCTCAAGGCCACGAACAGGGCCAGTATAGGCTGGTCTTCATGAATATGACTGAAAATTAAGTCTTCTCCCACAAATGTTGGTGTGATGGGGAAACCTGCGAGGCCCAAACACGAAATCAGAAATACAAATGCAATTTTTGGATGCTCGAAAGAGTGTCCATGAAACTGATCAAGGTCAATACTGTTTTCAAGCGATTTCAACCTGCGCAAGCACAGGAACCCAAGAACACCTGCTACAAGAACTCCGCTTAAGTAAAGCAGCGTATCGTCATAGGTAAAATGTTCGTTGAAAGAAATCGCCAGGGCAATCCAGAAGTGATTCATAATGATCAGGAGCCAGCTCATTCGCGTAAATTTTCGCTCGGTAAAGGCTTTCAACACCATTACTAGTCCCAGGAAGGAAAAAACAAATGGCAAAAAACTCTCCACGCCTTCCGGCATCAATTCTTCATTGTTCAAAAGAAACAATCCAATCCCGTAAGCGGGGATAAAGAAAAGAATAGCACGATTAAGTGTAAGAAAATCAAATCGTACACCGATCGACTTCATTGGATTCCATAAATAACGATACATCAAGGAATCGAGGTTCCATTCTTTTACGCAAAGCATGTAAAGAGAGTATTGCAATCTCTTTGGAAAGGAATTCTCAATAGAACGGTCGCGTGGAGAGAAATTATAAAACTGCTCACGGATGAGGTAAGTCACCACCGATGGAGAAACCAATAATTGATAAGTTCTTAGGAAAGCGTTGCCGGCAAAGTGGATCAATGCCAATGTTTCAAATCCCGCCGCCACTTCTATGAAGATCAATCCTATCTGTGCAATTGACGAATAGGCTATTTGGCTCTTGATGGACGATTGAACCCGTGCAATGCCGGTGGTAATGATGGTTGTTGAAAGACCAAGAACACTAATCAGTATGCGCACAGAAAATTGTTGCTCCCAGAAAGGAAATGTTCTCATCAAAAGGAACACACCTAAATGCACTGCCAATGATCCATAAAAAATAGCGGTTGACGGCGTAGGACCTTCCATCGCTCGTGGAAGCCATGATGAAAATGGAAGTTGCGCCGATTTCGCCGCTGCCGTCATCAAGATCAAAAGAGAGATGATCACGCCAATATAGGAATGACTGGCGAGGTGCTCATGAACAACACCATAGTTGGTAAGATCCAGGAATGTAATGTTGCCATGGAAAAGGTGGTGGATCAGCCACATCGCAAGAATCAAACCAACATCACCAATGCGGTAGATTGAAAATACTTTAACCGCATTCTTCACTGGTAAATAACGATCGCGGTAAAATGCAATCAGCAGGAAAGATGATATACCCAGTATCTCCCAACCGATGAAAAGAGTTTCAAGATTACCAGCAAAAATGATCATGTTATATCCGAAATAGAAAAACAGAATCGTATTGAAGAAACGCTTGTAGCCTTTCTCACGATGAAGGTAAACTCTGCTGTAGACAGTGACGAGAAAAGTAAGAAAGGCACCCACAAAGAGATATGTCGCCGTTATCTTATCAAATTCAAAATCGATAAAAAACTCATAGTGATTGGAGCTGAATACCACTATATCCTTAACGTCCAGCGTAGGATAGCCAATGTAAAGCCAATACCCCAGAAAAACAGTGGCACTGAACAAATGCAAACCCACTGTACCGAAAGCAACTCGTGAAAGAAGAGTTTCCTGCTTACTGGGAATAAGAATGCTGAGTAGAAAACCTAACAGCGGTAAGAAAATGAAAATATGAAGAATCGAGGTCATGATTAATATTTCTTAGGATAGCACGAGGACAGGAAGGTTATCCTGCTCGGCTTCGATGTAAGACTTTACATCAGCCACAACAGGAATTTTATGTTTCAATGGATGATAAGGCACAAATTCACCGTTCTTGAAGACAAACAGATCACGCGTAACAGGATGAACTGCCACAAGATTGATCCATTCATTATTATACCATTCGTAAACCTCGGGCTGCTTTTTAACTGTTTTCAAAACGACGTCAGGAAGATGTTCTACAACCACCAATAGCCGGATTGGATCATGCACTTCAATCATCTGACTTGGAAGGCCTGGCCTCAGATCACCATCAATTCCATTCGCAACACCAAACAATCCCATCACATTGTGAGGAAGCTTTGTGCCCGCACCAAGTTTCTGATTATCGGTGCGTGAGAAGAAGTATTCAAGGTTTATTCCACCGCAAACAGGTCCTATCGGCCTCATGATCCCTAACAGGATGGTGCCTTCAGGATCGATCGAGTAATCGTATGAGTTGAGGAATGATCGCCGGTCCAAAAACAAATTTTTTGACAATTGTCTTCTGCCAACTACGCACAATGCGTTTGTTGCATGATTCAGTTCAGGACGTGGCTCGAACAAAGAAACGGATCTCAACTTCACTTCGCTATGAATGGCCTCAGGACTTTGATGAGAGTCGATCAATTCGAACCTGCGGGAACGCTCTTTTGCGTTATGGTCAAGTGCGTTGTAAAATACAACCTCGTTCTTATTATGATTCTGCAAATTTTGTTGGGAAAGCGAATGTTCGTCAAAAAACATAATCTCATCGCGGGTCGTATCATGAAGCGCGCCAACAAACTGAGTTGTTGAAGGAATATCAATACCTCTTGAGCTGAGAATCTCTCTCACTTTAGGATGATTTACCATAAAACACATTGTTCTGGAGTTCACCGATCCGGCTCTTCCTGAACATGCCCCACAATCATAGGCCGCGTAGTGAGGATTGTTTACACTGCTCGATCCATGTCCCACCAGGTACACGAGCGGTGCAAAATCCTTAACCAGTCCAATACTTTTCAATAAAGACTCCGCCCGATTTGCCATCTCGTCCACTGTAAATCCAACCTGAAGATCATTTTCGCGATCGTCAAGACTCTTGTTTTCTATTGTTAGCGACGAAAACTTATCCATGTGACGAAATGAATAAGCGGTAGCCGGACTAATGGATGGTCTGAAAATATTAATGAATAACTTAACCGCCGACCAGAAGCCTAATGTTTGAGAGATTAGCCAACCGCTATAAAAAGAGTGAGAATGCTTATTGAAATACAAATCTTTCTCCCTTTTCGCTTTTGACCCAACTTCCTTTATTAAATATTTCGGAGTAACGGGTGCAGGACAAAGTTTTGTGTAAAACTTTCCATCCTCTGGCTGATAAAAAAATTCAACTGTAAAGAAGCCTGGCGTACCATAGGTCGCACAGTTTGGATCAATTTTTTCAACATATCGGCGTATTGAACACTCGCGATCGTCAATGCAAAACAACGCCTGGAAGGATTTTCCTGAACTAACGTCTGGCTTTTGAACATCCAATTCCTCTACCATGCCAGCGAGCACATCATCATCAAAACTCCAGTCAAATGCTTCCTGCCAGATGGCATATACTTCACTTAACTCTGTTGCCGGCACAGGGGCAAAAAGATCTGAGGGTGTATGTTTTAATTGCGTACCCAGCGGCTTCCAGTTTCTTCCACTGTGGTAATCCAATGCGTCAATCTCCAGCAAAAGTTCAAAAACAACTACATCATGAATAGTGATGCTCCGGCGATCCAGTAACATATCCGGCAGGGTCTCAATGGCCGCGGCCATACCCGACCATCCCTGATGCGAAAATTGCTGATCAAAAAGATATTGTTTGTAAAGTGATTCATTATCTCCAATGAGAATCTTTAAAAGATCCTTTATCTCACAACTGCTTTTAAGCAGAAGATCTCTTGCTCTGCTTTTTCTAAAAACGCTCGCAAATGTATGGCGCTCCAACTCTCGGATTGAGGCCAGAAGACTTTTCCCTTTGACTGGAAAGGTCCAAACGGAAATTCCCTGATCCAGATAGCCGCAAAGAATTCTAAAGAGGATGGGATGCACCAGTGAATCCATATCCATGTGGTAGTTCCTTTTCCACGCAGCCCGGAGCGACCCGATTCTAGAAGAAGCAGAAGTATCATGTTTTTTTGAAACCACTCTTTCCAACCATGTGGTGAGTTGTGCCGCACCGTGTCTTTCCGTAATGGTCCGCTCCATAATATCTTTACGGATCTTGCCGCTAGCGTATAACCCACGAAACTCATCGAGTGAAAGCGAAACCTGATACCCAAACATTTCAGAGGCCGTGCGAATAGCATCGTGAAATTTCATTTTCTGAAACGCGTGAAGAGTGTTCTGGTGAATAAAGTCTTTTAGCGCCGATTGCTCAGGCAAATAATGCTTGAGTTCATGAAGCACTTCCTCCTCATTGAAGACGCCAGCGTTGTGAGAATCCATTTGGGTATCTGAGAGAGTAGGTTGAGTCAATTGAGCCATTGGTAGTTGTGCAAAAGAATTAAGAGCAAAAAATAGTGCTGTGGTCACATTTGGAAAGGGAAATTGCTGGGACTAAAGCCCACGTCGTGAGCCCCGCCGCTGTGGGTATTTTTTCACCAACAGCAACTCGCAAACATTATTGGTGAAAAACGCCAACAATGGCAAAGGCGCCCAATAGCAGCCACTTCAGTCGATTGCAACCGCCAAACCCTTTTTTCTCAACTGTTTTTACGAAATAACGGTGACTTAAGTAGTTGCGTCATCTCTAAACACTTTAATCGACCTATGAAAGCACTCCAAATTCCTAAAGACGGGCTTGCGGGCCTAAAAGAAAACTTCACCGCCGACTCCCTTTCGGGGTTCCTGGTGTTTCTCCTGGCCCTACCCCTGAGTCTTGGGATTGCAAAAGCTAGCGGATTTCCGGCCGCGATGGGCGTACTAACCGCCATAATCGGTGGTATCGTGGTCAGCATTTTCCAGGGAGGTAGACTTACCATTAAAGGACCAGCAGCAGGATTGATTACTGTTTGCGCGGGAGCCGTGACCGACCTTGGAGGCCTGGGCATTGAAGGCGTTTCGGCTGTTCAACTCGCCTGCGGTGCCGTGGTGGTGATGTCAGTCATACAGTTCATCTTCGGATTATTGAAGTTTGGATCATTCAGTGATTTTTTTCCTCATTCAGCCGTTCACGGAATGCTTGCTGCAATTGGTGTTTTAATCTTCGCTAAACAATTCCCTATTCTCCTCGGTGTCCCGGGAGATTTAGTCAAAGGTCTTTCACCGGTTCAACTTTATACCCATATTCCGATATTCATTGCAAACGCAACACCACAGATCGCCCTAATCGGCATGCTTAGCCTGGTGATCATTTTTGGTCTTCCATTACTGGGCGGCTTCTTCAAAAAAATCCCAGCTCCGATGGTGGTTCTGGTCATCATGATCCCTTTGGCAGCATTCCTTGACTTCAAAACAAATCACGCCGCAGCGCTTGTGACCATTGGAGACTTCTGGGGAAATGTGACATTCAACGCCAGCTTTGCAGCAATCGGCACTGGCTTGTTCTGGAAATATGTATTGATGTTCCTCTTTGTCAATAGCCTGGAATCATTGTTAACTGTAAAAGCAATCGATGGACTTGACCCTTACAAACGTGAATCTGATTATAATAAAGATTTGCGCGCTGTGTCAGTGGGTAACGGTTTATCAGGCTTACTAGGTGGCTTACCAATGATCTCGGAAGTTGCCCGTAGTTCAGCTAATGTTAACTATGGCGGAAAGACACGTTGGGCCAACTTCTTTCATGGCATATTCCTACTGATCTCAATGATAGTGCTGATACCGCTTATTGAAATGATTCCAACAGCAGCGCTTGCGGCGATGTTGATCTCAGTGGCATATCGTCTTACATCACCCAAAGAATTTATTGGAACATATAAGATTGGCCCAGAGCAATTTGTCATCTTCGTTGTTACAATCGTCGTAACAGTGGCAGAAGACCTTTTGCTTGGTGTCGCGGCGGGCATACTCGTTAAATTCCTGTTCCACATCATCAACGGTGCTCCGATCAAGGCCCTATTCAAAGCCGACTACTTAGTGAATGAAACTGATCAAAAATATACGATTAATGTCCATGGTGTCGCTACCTTCTCAAACTTCCTTGGTTACAAAAAACTTTGGAATTCATTCAAACCAGGTAAGAATATTGTTTTCAATTTCGAACAAGCCAAGCTGGTGGATCACTCCTTCATGGATCAGCTTCACCACTTTGAAGATTCTTATCATCAGACTGGCGGGCATGTATCACTGATCAATCTTGACCACCTGAATGCATTGTCGTCACATCCTTTATCTGCACGAAAGCTAATGAAGGAGGCCATTGACAAAATCGAGATTCGCCTTACACCTCGTCAGATTGCATTGAGAAAATTTGCGGGTGCAAATGATTATGATTTCAATCCTCAACATGTACGCGTAGCTACGAAATACAAAGATTTTCCTATTCAGCGCGGTAACAAGATCCGATTTGAAGAGAATGTCTTGTCAAAATATGCGGACGTAGGCAGAATCGAGATCGCCGACATGACATTACTTCAGGGTGCGCGCCAGGCCGGATCAGAAACTCATATAACTGTAGTTCACGTGTCTGAAACGGATCTCGCGATCCCTGATTTTGCGTTGGAGCCAGAAAGCTTCGGAACTAAATTTTCCGAATTGATGGGTGGGAAAGATATCGACTTTGCCGAGTTCCCCGAGTTTTCACAGAAGTATTACCTACGCAGTGAAAATGAAGCGGCCGCTCGTAATTTTTTCAATGAGGCAGTGGTGCGCTTTTTAGAGAATCGCGAAGAAATTCACATTGAGTGTCACAAACACAGGCTGTTGATTTATAAAAAACTTGACTTGCTCGAGCCCCACGAGATTGAGTTCCTTGAAAGATATGCCGAAGAATTCGTTCAACTGATCGCACTGAAAGTAGAACTGCCGGTTGGCTAGTCTTAATGAGGGCTTAATTATTTAAGCCCTCATTTTTTCCAATTTTTTATAACTTCCATCCGGATCCAACGAAGATCCCAACTCACTTATTGACCAATGAAAAGTGTATTATACTCAGTTCTTTTTTTAATTACAGTGCTTTGCCGCACAGCAACCGCTCAACAGGCAACACCGGAACCGCCAGTAGTGACCACTCCACCTGCAGAACCTGAAAAAGAAATAGAAGAGCTACGCCTGAAGCTAAATAAATCAGGAAGCCACTACCTCAAAGCAACCTTCCTCAATCAGGTTTGGTTTAGATTCAATGATAGCAATCCCGGCACTCAGGTACTTGGCCAGCCTACTGATCAGACATTTGATATCGGATTAAGAAGGACCCGTATTCAGTTCTATGGTCAGCTTACCGATCACGTCTTTTTTTACACTCAGTTTGGACAAAATAATTTCAATTACCTGACACAGAATGCAGGCAATCGCAAACTGGAAGCCTTCTTTCATGATGTTTTAGGAGAGTACAAATTCTCAACCACTAATGAACACCTTGTACTCGGTGGTGGTCTCACCATAACAAACGGTTTATCGAGATTCAGTCAGCCAAGCATTGGTACAATCATGAGCATGGATGTGCCGGTATTTGCACAAGCCACCGTTGATCAGACAGATGAATTTTCAAGAAAACTAAGTATATACGCTCGTGGGCAGCTTGGAAAATTTGATTACCGTCTTGTGATGAGTGATCCATTCCCCGTTACTACCAATGGAACAACCTTACCTCCTATTGGAGCCAATGCAACATTCGCCCAAACAGGTCATCACAAACAATACCAGGGATTCTTCATGTGGAATTTCTTCGAGAAAGAACAACACGCCACGCCTTACATGACTGGAACCTATCTCGGAAAGAAAAAAGTATTCAACATCGAAGGCGGATTTATTACACAGAAAAATGCTATGTGGGTAGGAAATGACCCTGCCAACCCAACGTACCAAGATATGAATCTGTGGTCAGTTGCATTATTTTATGATGCACCCGTTAATAAAGATAAAGGAACCGCGATTAATGCTTACCTGGGATATTTCGGTACTGACTATGGTACCGGATACCTGCGCATGAACAACGCGATGAATCCCGCGTCTTCAGTTGTCGGCTCCTATCCAGGAGGATCACAGGGCAATGCATTTCCCATGTTTGGAACTGGAAACCAGATTTACGGACAATTTGGATACCTGATGAGCAAAGGATTACTGGGAGAAGGTAACGGAGCATTGATGCCCTATGTAACCGTTCAAAGTGCAAAGTTTGATCGCATTCCGGAACAAATGAATGTCTATTCAGCGGGTATTAACTGGTTTATCAAAGGTCATACCAGCAAACTGACATTGGATTATCAAAATCGTCCGACATATAATGCGGACTTTACTTCGAATGATCGCAAGGGACAGGTTGTGCTACAATACCAAATATATTTCTAGTGAGGTTCTTTATTAACGATGTTGAAGATGCCAGGGCGAGTGTCGTGGTATTTTTTTTCGGAGGGTCAACGAAAAATCAGCACAAGGGCCATTGCCTTCATCGACTTTGTTGGTATTTTCCAACAACAAACACGTAACATCTTATCTACTGTTGGTGAAAAATTCTAGCGATAGCTGTTGCCGAACACCTACAGCGGCGGTGCGGCGAAATCTATCATGCCTTTCTTGGTGACTCCATGGTAAAAAAATTAATTATATCGATAAATGGGATCAATCAAGGAGGTCCTCGAATCCATCTTGATCAAATCATGCAATATCCCGTCTTTCAAACCATACACCCAACCATGAATGGTCGGTCGCTGGTCGGCTTTCCAGGCATGTTGAATGATTGATGTCTTCCCAAGATTCATCACCTGCTCTTCCACATTTAATTCCGTTAAGCGATTAGCCCGCTCGTCTATATTTTCAATACTATCAAGCTCTTGCTGATGGAAACGATAGATGTCTTTAATGTTTCTTAACCATTTATTGATAAGACCCAGGTCATCATTGGTCATCGCTGCTTTAATACCGCCACAGCCATAGTGACCACACACAATTACGTGTCGGACTTTTAATACCGTCACGGCATATTGCAATACGCTCAACATATTGAAATCCGTATTGACGACAAGGTTGGCAATGTTGCGGTGAACGAAAATTTCTCCAGGTGCGGTATTCGTTATTTCATTGGCCGGCACTCGACTATCGGAGCAGCCAATCCATAAAAATTCCGGTAGCTGTTGGCCTGCAAGTCGCTCAAAGTATTCCGGATCGCGCTCTAATTGTTCGGCAGCCCAGGCTTTATTTTGTAACAAAAGGGTCTCGTACGTTTTCATCATTTTTAATTAACAGGTTGTCCAACGTTACTATTTTTTTCACTGACTCAGGCTCCTTTTTAAACAATGAATTGAGTGCATCATTGGTCTTTTTGATTTCTACTCTGATCAGTCTTGACTTGGAGCTTTTCATAAAATCCTCAATGGTTTCTATAATATCGGTATCAAGAAACTGACTTTTAGAACCATCAATCAAAATCGCCGAGTTATTAGGAATTTTATCCAGTGCATTACGCAAAGATGATTTATGAAGGAACGATACGTCTTTTGTGAATTTTAAAAGATACTGCTTTTCATTGTTTACAAGAATGATAGCAGATTTGAAATTTGTCTTTAACACAAAAAAGACAGAAACTAATATTCCTACAAAAATTCCAATGAGCCGATCAGTGAAGATGATCGCAACGATGGTGATGATAAATGGCAGGAACTGATCCTTTCCTTTTTTCCATACTTCCTTAAATACTTCGGGTGATGTAAGTTTAAATCCAACGACTAATAATATTCCAGCAAGACAGGCAAGGGGAATCATTTTCAGTACAC
>JBBRFP010000010.1:0-15494 GCA_038241465.1 Cytophagales bacterium
GCAACGAAAGATGCGATAGAAGATCTCGTACTTCAGGTAACATTCCTTGATGGAAAAGTTCAGGTATACGGACCGGTTGCTCCAACTCAAAAAGGCGCGAAAAGCACTCTTATGTCAGGATCCAAGAAGGTTGAAGCTGCCATCAGCACTTATACTGGTACAGCTGTAATTGGAAACACTAATGGTGTTCAGGTTTTTGCTGGTCCACGTGACGATCCGTTCTTTTTTGACTTGAATCAATACAAGAAAGTAATCGCTGGAACTGCAACAGGTTTCTTAAATCCAGGAGTTGATACGTTCAAAGGAACCAATGTGATGTCAGTTGTTATTGAACTTCCAAAATCTACTTTGGGAACCGGAACAACAATTAACACATGGGCGACATCAAACCGCAAAATCTAACGTTACTAAAAACTATTTTAACAAATGAAATTTATGAAAACAAAATATTTAGCAATAGGTGCATTAGGTCTTTTACTAGGAGTTGGTGCATGTAGCAGCAGTGATCCTGCTCCAGCAGTCACGTACAACCAGGAAGATCAAATGGGTCGTCCGGCGATTAACACCGTATTTGTAGTTTCCGCCAACAAGGATCAATTCAACGCTACAATTCCTTCAGCACAGGGTGCAGCGTTCGCATCGGCATTTAAAACTCAGTTGCTTGCATTGAACGCTGGCTATACGACTAATTTGCTTGGATTAGATGCGACTGCATTTACAGGTGTTTTGGCTACTGATGTTTTAACAGTGTCGCTCGGAGGAACTACAACGTTCTATGATGGGGTTGCTGCAAATACACTTACAGGACGCAAACTCTCTGACGATGTTATTACTGTTGAGTTGATCTTGATATTTGGCGGGTCTAACGGCGCTGCCAATCCAACATTGACTGATGATCACGTGGATGCTAATGATAAAGCGTTTTTAACAACGTTTCCTTACGTCGCAGCTCCTTTCTAATTTTAAGTAAACCCGAAGGATTTTTCCTTCGGGTTTTATTTTATTCTTATAATCACATCTTATGAAATCAGTTTTTTACTTTCTTATACTTTCTTCCGCGTCTGCGTTTTTTAGTTGTGCGGAAAAGAAAGCAGAAAAAATCGTTAATTCTGCTGACTATGAATTATACCTAAGCAGGAATAATGATGAGAGTCTTACCAGATGCAATGAGGAACTTGATTTCTGGCATAAAAAATTAAGTGAAGTCCCGGATGGCGAAGTAGAACGAACAAAAATTGCGGGATTACTGTCTGCGCGATTTATGATGAATGGAAAAATTGAAGATATAGAAGCGTCGGATAGTCTCTATCATCTTATTTTACAGACAAAATTGCCATATGCTTCTATACACAGAGCATTAGCAGCAAATGCAATCACGCAACACAAGTTTCGTGAAGCAAAAAAGGAAATTAATGAGGCACTTAAAATCGGTGAAGGCAAAGCCGCCTCTTTGTATATGCTCGTAGATGTTAATCTCGAATTGGGAGATTACAATGACGCAAAGACAGCCATGCAACAGTTTACAAATAAGAACTTCTTCCCTTATCAGATACGGGAAGCAAAATTGATGGATCATGATGGAAAACTTGATTCAGCTATATTATTAATGGAGACTGCTCTTACGCAGGTTCAAGAATCGCCATCATTGTGGCTGTGGACACAATCGAATCTTGCAGACATGTATGGTCATGCGGGACGAATTCAGGAATCGTACGATTCTTATTTGAAAGTTCTCAAACAAAATCCCGATTATGATTATGCACTAAAAGGAATCGCCATGATTGCATTTTCGAATGATCATAACTATGCTGAAGCGAGAAGGATAATCAAGTATCTCCTTC
This sequence comes from Cytophagales bacterium, assembly GCA_038241465.1. Lineage (GTDB taxonomy): Bacteria > Bacteroidota > Bacteroidia > Cytophagales > Cyclobacteriaceae > ELB16-189. Next base: position 1,842 of record JBBRFP010000010.1, read on the forward strand.
CGAAACGAGCAACGCCGGACATGCATTTATTACTTGCGCAGATCGCTTCTGCTGAGAATAATACTTCTGAGAAAAACAGACAATTGGAATTGTTTACTAAATCAGCGAGAGATGTAAAGTACGGAGACATGTACAATAAGTATTTGGCTCTGTTGGAGGCAGAGGAATTTTCCAATCCAAACGAAACAATTAACCTAGCAAATAGAGAAATTCGCAATAGACCTACAGCTCAGTCATTCGATCTTTTAGCATGGGGATATTTTCAAAAAGGAGATTATGTGAAGGCGCTTGAGATTGCACGCGAACGCATTGAAAATAGAACATATGAACCTGAAACATTGTATCATTTAGGAATGATCTACAAAGCAAATGGATTGAAAGACAAGGCGAAAAAGTGTTTTGAGGAAATATCTGGCAGTTATTTTGAGTTGGGACCCGCTAAGGCTGAAAAGATAAAGCTACAACTTGAAGGATAGTTTTTGACTCGTTTATGAAGTCTCCATTTTTTCTGTTGCTCTTTTCAATAGCCACTTCCGTATTTTCACAAGGCACATTAAACGGAACTGTCGTCGATGACCACAACGAACCACTTATTGGAACCAATATCATAATTCGCGAAAGCGGGAGTGGAACGGTTGCTGACAATTCTGGAAAATTCAGATTGACAAAAATTGTACCCGGATCCTATAATGTTGATGTTACATTTATAGGATTTTTGCCGCAAACATTTACAGTCGAAATAAGGCAAGGTGAGACATCCATTTTAAATATTGTTCTTATTTCTGGTGGTGTTCAACTTGAGGATATTCTTGTCACATCATCTGTCGACAGACCGATCAATACCCTTTCACAGTTTGATATAAGATTTCGTCCTGTTAATACAGCACAAGATGTTCTACGAATGGTGCCGGGATTATTTATTGCGCAGCATGCCGGTGGTGGAAAAGCAGAGCAAATTTTTCTTCGTGGTTTTGATGCAGATCATGGAACGGATATTAATATTGAAGTCGATGGAATGCCTGTAAATATGGTATCACATGCTCACGGGCAGGGTTATGCCGATCTCCATTTTATAATTCCGGAATTAATAAGCTACGTTGATTTTGACAAAGGACCTTATTATGCGGACAAGGGTGATCTTAATACAGCTGGATATGTAGCCTTCCAGACGAAGAGTAAGCTTGATCGCAATTTTTTTAAACTGGAAGGAGGATCATTCGGAACCGGTAGAATTGCTGGTGGCGTAAATATTTTGAATAACGAGCGTTCTTCGGCGTACATAGCATCAGAGTTTTATCGTTCAGATGGTTTTTTTATCAGTAATCAAAAGTTTGAGCGTTTCAATATTTCATCCAGGTTCAATACTAAACTAGGAGATCACACTCGAATCACTGCAAGTATATCAGCATTTGATAGCCATTGGAACGCAAGCGGCCAGATACCTGATCGCGCAGTTGAATCCGGAGAGATTTCCAGATATGGCTCGCTCGATCCAACAGAGGGTGGAGGCACCGGTAGATTTAATGCCTATGTCAAATCAATACATGATTTTTCAAATGGTTCGACACTGGAGAATCAATTGTATGCAGTTAAATATAATTTTAGTCTGTATTCAAATTTTACCTTCTATTTAAAGGACTCGACCAATGGAGACCAAATACATCAATTGGAAGATCGCTGGGTGTATGGTTACAAAACAAGGTATACCAAATCCTCTTCGCTCTTTGGGAAAAGCCTCAAGTCTGAAGTGGGCGGTGGGTTTCGTTATGACGTAATTTCTGACATAGGCTTGGCTCACACAATAAAACGCCAATTCTTGAATGACGTAAAGTTAGGCAACATTAATGAAGCGAATCTTAATGGTTTCATCAGTGAGACGCTTTATCTGACAGAGAAGCTGTCGGTTAATGCTGCGCTACGTTTCGATTATTTTACTTTTTCATATAATGATAAACTTTCTGCAGTTCAGCCTTCTGATGTTAGAAAATCAATCGTTAGTCCAAAGTTGAATATTAGTTACCGAGCATCGAATAATATCAATTTGTATGTCCGTTCCGGAACGGGATTCCATTCGAATGATGCCAGAGTAGTCGTTGCAAAATCAGGACGCGAAACATTGCCAAAGGCATACGGCATAGATGTCGGAGCCGAAATAAAAATTACGCCGGAGCTTCTTGTTCAAACCGCTTTGTGGAGATTAGATCTGGATCAAGAGTTTGTCTATGTTGGGGATGATGGAATTGTGGAACCAAGTGGTAAATCAACACGTGAAGGAATTGATGTGTCTGTGAGGTATCAATTAAATTCCTGGATATTCATTGATAACGACTTTAACATAACACGACCAAGGGCATTAGGAGTGCCAGACGGAGAAAATTATATTCCTTTGGCGCCAACGATTACAAATATTGGAGGGATTAGTTTTCGAAATCGAGAAGGATTTAATGGAAGTTTGCGCTATCGATATCTTGCCGACCGGGCGGCGAATGAAGATTATACCGTAGTTGCCAAAGGGTATGTGGTGGCTGATGCTATTCTGAATTACTCCAAACCAAGTTTTGAAATAGGAATGTCAGTTGAAAACCTCTTTAATCATGATTGGAAAGAAGCTCAATTCAATACCGAATCACGATTGCAAAATGAAGTGACTCCGGTATCTGAGATACACTTTACTCCTGGAACCCCTCTTTCGTTAAAAATAAAGTTTACCAAGTATTTTTAGACTTGTGTATCCCTTGCATGGTTCTATCTGAACCGCAAAAAAAACCCGAAGCTCTCACTCCGGGTTTGAATAGGTTTTAAATACATCATTATAAGTGGATCACCTCATTATACGCTGCAGCAGCGGCCTCCATCACCGCTTCACTCATCGTAGGGTGAGGATGAACCGTTTTGATAACATCGTGGCCGGTAGTTTCAAGCTTGCGTGCTGCTACGACTTCTGCGATCATTTCAGTTACGTTGTGACCGATCATGTGAGCGCCCAGCCATTCGCCGTATTTTGCGTCAAAAATTACTTTAACAAATCCATCGGAAGCACCCGCAGCCTTAGCTTTTCCTGACGCACTGAATGGAAACTTGCCAACTTTAATTTCGTACCCTGCTTTTTTTGCAGCCTCTTCCGTATATCCTACCGATGCAATCTCCGGAGAGCAATAAGTACATCCTGGAAGATTGTTATAATCCAATGGAGCAGGTTTCTTGCCAGCGATAGCTTCAACACAAATAATTCCTTCAGCAGAGGCAACGTGTGCCAGTGCCGGTCCTTTTACGATGTCACCGATGGCGTAGACGCCTGCAACACTTGTTTTATAAAAATCATCGACGATTACTCTTCCCTTCTCTGTCTTGACACCAGTTTCTTCCAGTCCAATGTTTTCGAGATTGGTCGCAACACCCACGGCCGAAAGAACGATATCTGTTTCAATCTTAATTTCTCCCGATGCTGTTTTCACAGTAGCCACACAACCTTTACCGCTGGTGTCCACTTTTGTTACCTCAGCGCTGGTATAAATAGTAATACCCGCTTTCTTAAATGAGCGTTCCAATTGTTTTGAAACTTCTTCATCTTCCACAGGAACGATGCGGGGCAAAAACTCAACGATCGTAACTTCAGTACCAATAGTGCTGTAGAAATAAGCAAACTCAACACCGATGGCGCCAGATCCGACTACTAATAGTTTTTGTGGTCTCTGCGGAAGAACCATCGCATCCCGATATCCAATAATCTTTTTCCCATCGAACTTCATACTTGGTAATTCGCGTGAGCGACTACCGGTTGCCAAGATAATATGCTTGGCTTCGTAATCCGTTTTCTTTCCGGCTGCATCCGTGACCTCTACTTTGCCACCTTTCTTCAACTTGCCAAAGCCAACAATCTGATCAATTTTATTTTTCTTGAAAAGGAACTGAACACCTTTGCTCATACCCGCCGCAACATCACGGCTCCGCTTTACCATTGCTCCCATATCGGGAGCAGCTTCTTTCACATTGATTCCATAGTCAGCTGCATGTTGAATGTATTCAAATACATTGGCGCTCTTTAACAATGCCTTTGTGGGAATACATCCCCAGTTCAAACAAACGCCACCAAGTTCAGCCATTTCTACCACGCCTACCTTCATTCCCAACTGAGAAGCGCGAATCGCAGCAACATAGCCGCCCGGGCCCGAACCGATCACAATCAAATCGTAATTAGCCATGTTATTCTTTACATTAAGTTGACGCCAAAGATATACCCCAGATTCATCAAATGAAATGAGGCTGTATCCTTAATTTGAACTTGGTATTAACATTTTAAGCGATTCGGAGGGGTTCCAAAAAACGAATAACAAAGCGCGAAAAGCATTATTTTTACAATTCATCGAAACATTGAAATTTAATTGTCTATCGTAAAATGAAACTTTTACAGAACAAAACCGCGCTCGTAACGGGTGCCTCCAAAGGAATAGGAAAAGCCATCGCAGTTCGCTTTGCTCAACAAGGTGCAAATGTTGCTTTTACCTACTTATCAAGTATAGAGCAAGGCCAGGCGCTGGAGGCAGAGCTTCAGGCATTTGGTGTAAAAGCAAAAGGATACCGGTCAGACGCATCTGACTTTGCCCAAGCCGACAAGCTGATTAATGATGTCGTCACTGAGTTTGGGTCGCTTGATATTCTGGTTAATAATGCCGGGATCACCATGGATAATCTGTTGTTGCGCATGACCGAGGAGGCGTGGGACAAGATCATGAACGTGAATTTGAAATCATGTTTCAATACTGTGAAGGCGGCCTGCAAGCCCATGATGAAACAAAAAGGCGGATCGATCATTAATATGACTTCCGTTGTTGGATTGAAGGGAAATGCAGGGCAGGCAAATTATGCTGCATCGAAAGCAGGCATCATAGGATTTACCAAATCAATTGCACTCGAATTAGGTTCACGCGGTATTCGCTCCAACGCCATCGCCCCAGGTTTTATTGAAACAGAAATGACAGATAAACTTGATGCGAAGGTTGTACAAACGTGGCGAGATGCAATTCCTCTGAAGCGAGGCGGTAAACCTAACGATGTCGCGGACGCATGTGTGTTCCTTGCGTCAGATATGTCGACGTATGTTACAGGACAGGTGCTACAGGTGGATGGGGGGATGCTTACATAAGATGAAAGCTTAAAGACTGTTTCCTTTAGAAAAGTATAAATAGAAAGATAATGGCTAGTGAGATCGATAGAGTTGTCAGGATTCTTTTCTCACTGGTCTTTCCCTAACACTTGTTATAAGGTATTTTTTATCATAGAAGAGTTTTTTTTGTTTTAAATCTGCACTCCTCTCCGGCGAAAGAAGGTTTTTATAGATTTTTTTGAAATTATTTAATTTGCCATTTGGAAACTCTACTAAACTGGTATACTTTTGAAGTATCAGATCGATGAAGCGTATTCGCGAATCGATTTATAAAGAAGCGCGGAGAGATAAGGCTCTTTGAAGCGCTAGCAACCGCCCAACGAAAAGGAAAGGTGCTAAATCCTTCCCTAAGATGGTCTTAGGGAACTATAAACCGGTTAAAAAAAATGAAAAACCAGTCAAACAATTTTCTTGAAACGGTCCTCCGCAGGTCGATCACTTCATTCGCTGATTTCCTAAATTCCATTTGCATCTCAATGCAACGTGTCATGTGTCCATCGGACTGCATGTGTTGTTGCTGCTGCTGTTAAGCAATCTTAAAAGATTCGCTTAAGCATCTCCTCAATGACGTATTCGTCATTGCAAGGTCTTCATCTCTGTTATCAATCATTTATTTCATTCAATTAAACCATTAAAGTTATGTCAGCATTACGTTTTGAAACATTACAACTTCATGCGGGTCAGGAAGTTGATCCAACAACCGGCTCACGTGCCGTTCCTATTTATCAAACTACTTCGTACGTGTTCAAGAATTCAGAACATGGAGCAAATCTTTTTGCTTTGAAAGAATTTGGAAACATTTATACCCGGATCATGAATCCGACAACGGATGTATTTGAAAAGAGAATCGCTGCGTTGGAAGGTGGGGTTGCTGCTCTTGCCGTTGGCTCTGGCCAGGCGGCACAATTTATTGCACTCAATAATATTTTACAGGCAGGTGACAATTTTGTGTCCACAACATTCTTGTACGGAGGTACTTACAATCAATTCAAGGTTGCTTTCAAAAGACTTGGCGTTGAAGTGCGATTTGCAGAAGGCGATAGTCCGGAAGCCTTTGAAAAACTTATTGATAGCAAAACAAAAGCTATCTACCTTGAAACAATCGGTAATCCAGGGTTCAATGTTCCGGACTTTGAAGCGATTGCAGCATTGGCAAAGAAACATGATTTGCCGTTGATTGTTGATAACACATTCGGTGCAGCGGGTTACTTATTCCGTCCGCTGGAGCACGGTGCGAATGTGGTTGTCGAATCCGCCACGAAATGGATTGGAGGTCATGGCACTTCTATAGGTGGTGTTATCGTTGATGGAGGGAATTATAACTGGGGCAATGGTAAGTTTCCGCAATTCATTGAGCCGAGCGAAGGTTATCATGGACTGAAATTCTGGGATGTGTTTGGAGAGGGAAATCCTCTCGGCTTGCCAAACATTGCGTTCATTATCCGCGCAAGGGTAGAAGGTCTGCGCGACTTCGGTCCGGCGTTAGCTCCATTTAATTCATTCCTGCTGCTTCAGGGATTGGAAACTCTTTCGCTCCGTGTGCAGCGTTCAGTTGATAATGCTTTGGCGCTTGCGCAATGGCTTGAACAACATCCAAATGTTGAGACTGTAAACTATCCCGGACTTACTAGCAGCACGTATCATAAACTTGCCAAGAAGTATCTGCGAAATGGATTTGGCGCAGTACTTTCATTTGTAGTGAAAGGAACAAAGGAGAATGCTGCGAAGCTTGTTGATAGTCTGACACTCGTTAGCCATCTGGCCAATGTGGGGGATGCGAAGACATTGATTATTCAGCCATCGGCCACTACCCATCAGCAGTTGTCGGATGAGGAGCAACTTGCGTCGGGTGTTTTACCTACTTTGTTGCGTATTTCTGTCGGGATTGAGCATATTGATGACATTAAGGCGGACTTGCAGCAGGCTTTTGAAAAAATTAACAAAAAAGAGCTGGTGGCAAACTAATTGTTAGCTGAATTGCCAGATAAATAGACCACTTAAATATCAAGTGTTTTATGCCAAATACCTCGGTCGGATCGCACTTTCTCAGGTATTTAGTGTTAAGCACTTGATGTTTGATAATTTTAGAAATGGAAAACAAGAATGATTATGAAAATTAAATTTCTGATAGCATTGCTGGTAGCATCAGTCGCGTTGTATGCTCAGGCTCCAACAAAAACAACAATTACACCATCAACAACTACGCCCGCGCCAGTGGTTGCTTATGGAGCACCGATTTCCTTGGAAAATGCAAAGAAGATCGTAGCCGCCGGGCAGGCGTATGCCGTGAGTAAGCAATATACCGTTGTTATCGCCATTGTTGATACTGGTGGTAATCTTGTTGTATTGGAAAAACAAGATAACACGCAAATTGGATCAATAGAAGTTGCGATTGGTAAAGCTAGAACTGCCAATAATTTTAAGCGCCCAACAAAAGTTTTTGAAGATGCGATCGCAAACGGAGGTGCCGGAGCTCGAGTGCTTTCACTGCCAGCCATCCCAATTGAAGGAGGCGAACCAATTTATTCTTCAGATGGTAAAATCATTGGAGCTATTGGTGTTTCGGGAATGAGCTCCGTTCAGGATGCGGAAGTAGCAAGGGCAGGATTAGCAGCATTTAAATAACTACGGGCGAAACATCAACAGTAATTAAACGGACAACGATAGCTAATTAATGAAGTACGATCATATTTTTCATTACGAACAGGACTTTGAACTGGAGGCCGGCGGATTATTGTCTGGCTTCCAATTAAAATACACGACACTTGGACAGCTGAATAAAGATCGTTCAAATGTGGTGTGGGTGTTTCATGCGCTTACAGGAAATTCGGATGTTATCTCTTGGTGGCCGGGAATATTTGAAACCGGTGGGCCATTCGATCCGGCGCACTATTTTATTATTTGTGCCAACACGTTAGGAGGATGCTACGGTTCAACAGGGCCTCTTTCCAATGATTCAAAAACCGGTGGACCGTTCTACCATAATTTTCCGTTGCTCACGAACCGGGATGTTGCGCGGGCATTTGATTTGTTACGAAATGAACTTGGCTTAGAAAGTATTCAAACGGTGATCGGAAGCTCTCTCGGTGGACAGCAAGCGATGGAGTGGGCTATTCAACAACCTGAAGTTTTTATTAACCTTATTCTGATTGCCACCAATTCAAGTCATTTACCGTGGGTCGTCGCATTTAATGAAGCGCAGCGCCTCGCTATACAGGCTGATGCCACATGGAAGGAAAACGATGAAAGAGCAGGCGCCAATGGTTTGAAAGCCGCACGTGCGATTGGTATGCTTTCTTACAGAAGCTTTGACGGGTTTGGGGAAAGTCAAAAAGAGAAGTCATTGGATAAACTGGATGACTACCGGGCCTCCTCGTATCAGCAATACCAGGGCCAAAAACTGAGTAGTCGCTTCAATGCGTTTACCTACTGGACTCTTTCAAAAATGATGGACAACCATAACGTTGGTAGAGGAAGAAAGAGCGTTGAGGCGGCACTTCAAAAAATAAAAGCACGAACGCTTGTGGTGGGAATTGAAAGTGATCTTTTATTCCCGCTATCGGAACAGAAATTTCTGGCAGCATCCATCCCAAAAGCAAATCTCGAAGTGATACATTCTTTGTATGGTCATGATGGTTTCCTTGTGGAATACGATCAATTAAAAACTATTTTATATAAATTTTATAAACACGAACATTCAACAAGTATTGTATGAGGAAGAATTTGAAGTTGGGGTTATTCGGTTTTGGCTGCGTAGGGCAGGGACTTTACCACGTATTACACGAAACAAAGGGACTGAAAGCAGAGATCAAAAGAATCTGCGTAAAAAACAGAAGCAAGTCTCGTTCATTGGATGAGAATATTTTCACGTTTGACAAAAATGACATTTTATCTGATCCTGATATAGATGTGGTGGTCGAACTGATCGATGATCCAGCAGCGGCATTTGAAATCGTAAAAGCTTCGCTGAAAAGTGGAAAAGCGGTCGTGACGGCAAATAAAAAAATGCTTGCAGAGAATCTTGAAGAGATTTATAACCTTAAAAGGGAATATGGTAAGGCTGTATTATACGAAGGATCGGTTTGTGGAAGTATTCCCATCATCCGGAACCTTGAAGAGTATTATGACAATGACCTTATTAAAAGTGTAGAAGGGATTTTTAATGGTTCAACCAATTATATTCTGACGAAAGTAATCGAAGAACGTAAAAGCTACGATGAAGCATTGAAACAGGCACAGACGTTGGGTTTTGCGGAGAGTGATCCAAGCCTTGATGTCAAAGCATTTGATCCGAAATATAAGTTGACAATACTGATCGCGCATGCTTTTGGTGTGTTTGTGAAACCAGAGAACATTATAAACTTTGGTATCGACCGTATTTCTGCTGTTGATCTGAAATACGCGAAGGATCATGGACTCGGAATCAAGCTGGTGGCTCGCGCATTCAAGTCGGGAGATAAGATCTTTGGACTGGTTGCTCCACAGTTTATTGAAGCAAATCATGCTCTAAGTTCGGTGCGGAATGAATTCAATGCTGTCACTGTTGAAGGTGCATTTGCTGAAAAGCAATTGTTTGTGGGTAAGGGTGCTGGCGGTTATCCAACCGGATCAGCGGTTCTTTCAGATATTTCTGCTCTCACATACGACTATCAGTACGAGTACAAAAAACTACATCAGGAAAACCGTGCGGAATTTACCAACGATGCTACGGTGGAGGTAGTGGTGAGCTTTCCGGAAGCGAACCAGGTTGCAATTGGTGACTTCGAAAATTTTAACGGAGGATTTCAAGGCAACGGCCAGCAGAACCTTCAGGGCACGGTGAAACTTGAGAAGATTCGCGAGTGGTCACAGCGGGAGGGAATCAATGTAATCCTGGCAGCTGGGGCGGTTCTTACTCCGCAAATAGCTCTTGTAAAGAAGACAGCTGTATTTGCCTAAGGGTTATTTTTTAATAGTTAATGGTATGGGCTTCTCAGGATGAGCCTCGTATCGACTTAACCATTAACAAATAGCAGTTAAACCGTTATCACACTCGCAGAGTTCCGAAACCGGAAGCATCTGCGAGGACAGATCGGGGGCTCAGGTTATTCGACGGCGATTCGGACTAACTATTAACAGATAACAATTAACCCCCTTTTCTTAGCTTTGTTGACGACCAACCAACAGGCATGGACTTAACCATTCTATTCTCGCCAATAGATGAATCTGTTTATTCATCGATCACCTCACCCTCCTCTGTTCTAAAGAATATCAAGATTTTCGGTGAGAAAATGCCGGAGTATAAGGATGCACACATTGCCATCATAGGTGTAAATGAAACCAGGGGGGCGGGGCATCATGCTGGTAAAAGCAACTCTGCCGATGAAGTGCGAAGGAAATTCTATCAATTAAAGAAAGGCACGGGCGCCTATCGAATTGTTGACCTTGGGAATCTTAATCCGGGAATCGATCTCGATGAGACGTATGTTCGGATCAGTGAAGTGTGCCGGATTCTGCTCGAGCACAATGTTTTGCCCATAATTATTGGTGGCTCTCATGATCTGGATTACGGACAATACTGGGCGTACGAAGGATTTGAGAAACTTGTTAATTTTCTGAACATTGATGCGTTCCTGGATCTTGAGGATAAACATGGAGCAAAGGGGAACCGCAGGCATCTCCATAAAATATTGTTGCACGAGCCCAATTACCTGTTGAGTTATATTCACTTAGGTTATCAAAGTTACCTGATCGATCCTTCGTCTATTGGAGTTCTGGAGAAATTATATTTTGAAGCATTCCGCATTGGTCATGTAAGAACAAACCTGGCCGAAATGGAGCCATCCATCCGTCAGGCAGACTTGCTTTCATTTGACATCACGGCCATTCGCTCATCAGATGCGCCTGGCAGTGATAGTGCACAACCATTTGGATTGAGCGGAGAAGATGCCTGTCAGATCTGCTGGTATGCAGGGATGAATGAAAAATTAAGCTCAGTCGGTATTTATGGATACAGTCCGGACCTTGATGATACGCATAAAAAAACTGCATCGGTTGTTGCAACGATGGTCTGGTATTTTATTGAGGGCTATTATCACCGGAAAAATGAACAGAATTTTAAAAGTAACGATTTTACCAAGTACACGGTTTCAATGCCTGTTGAACCGGAGGTGCTGACGTTTTACAAGAGCAGATTCACTGAACGTTGGTGGATGGAAATTCCTATGCCCGTGAAAGGACCGTATTCAAGAAATAGTATCGTGCCGTGTAACTATAGCGACTATCAGACGGCCGCGAAGGGAGATGTACCAGATCGGTATATTATGGCGTTATCGAAGTTGTGAGGAGAGTCTCGCGGTTTGCAAGTTTTATGTTGTAAGGATGCTAGCGCAACCCCATCTATTTAATCTCGGCGATCACCGTCCTACCGCCCTTTGTGATATCCCCAATATTGACTTTCACAACAGCATCCAACGGCAAATAGATATCCACGCGTGATCCAAATTTTATAAATCCGAATTCCTGCCCCTGCTCTAACGTATCTCCTTCTTTCACGTACCATTTGATCCTTCGCGCAAGTGCACCGGCGATCTGGCGAAATAGAACTTCTGTTCCGCTTCTCATTTTTGTGACAACGGTTGTGCGTTCATTTTCTGTGCTTGACTTTGGATGCCACGCTACGAGATATTTTCCAGGATGATATTTGAAATAGCTGATCGTTCCGCCAACAGGCATGCGATTCACGTGGACATTCACAGGCGACATGAAGATAGAGATCTGCTTTCTTTTTGATTTCAGGTATTCAGTTTCTTCAGTTTCTTCAATCACCACCACTTTGCCATCGGCAGGAGCCAGGACGTAATTGTCGTGCTTGGTTATTTTAAATACTGGATTGCGAAAGAACTGCAGGAATATCAAATATAAAAGCACACTTCCGAATATGACTGAATTCTGAATGACGTCTGAATCAGGTGCGTAATAAAATACTGCAGCATTAACGGCAAAAAATATGATCAGGAGTACGAATAGTAAGGTTCTTCCTTCTTTATGAATTGTCATGTCTTTGATTTTTACCGCAGAAGCAAAGAGACGCTGAAAAATGCGTTAAGTGCTCTGGAGTTATTATTTAATTGCTTTCGATAATATTTAATAAAAAAGGCAAGCCTTTCGGCTCGCCTCACAAAGTTATTGCATTTCCTGCTTATTGCCTATGTCTCGTCACTCCTATGTATATAAAAGCTTAGAATCCGCCACGGTATTTATACGTCTTGGACACCTTATCAATAGCCACCATATAAGCGGCAATACGCATTGAGACGTTGTATTCAGTTGATACCCGGAATACATTGTCAAAGGCATCCTTCATGATCCGGTCGCTCCGGCGATTTACCCGCTCTGCTGTCCATTTGTATCCCAGACGATTTTGAACCCACTCGAAATAAGACACTGTAACGCCACCTGCATTCGCTAAAATATCTGGCACCACACTTATTCCTTTTTCGTAAATGATATTGTCAGCTTTTGAAGACGTAGGGCCGTTGGCTCCTTCAACAATAAGTTTGGCCTGGATCTTTGCAGCGTTGGTAGTGGTGATCACATCTTCAGTAGCAGCAGGTACCAAAATATCAACCGGTAAGGTTAATATATCGTCACCTTTCATCTTCGTTGCTTCTGTATAACCGTCGAGTGTACCGTTGTTACCATCACGATACTTAACGGCTTTATCAATATCGATTCCATTTGCATTATAGTATGCGCCTGAAAGATCGCTGATTGCGACAACTTTAAGGCCACGTTCTTCCAATAAACGCGCCGCCCACATCCCAACGTTACCGAAACCCTGAACGGCACATGTTGCATTGTATGGATTGATCTTCAGCTTGCTCATTGCGGCAAGCGTTGCAACCATTACACCACGACCTGTCGCTTCTGTTCTTCCTAGAGAACCACCGAGTACAATTGGTTTTCCGGTCACCACGGCATTTACGGTCATGCCGCGTGTACGCGAAAACTCATCCATCAGCCACGCCATTTCACGTGGCCCTGTTCCCATGTCAGGAGCAGGAATATCTTTATCCGGTCCAAAAATATCTACCATTGACAATGTGTAGGCACGCATGAGTCGTTCAATTTCTCCTGCAGACATTTCGCGGGGATTGCAATTCACACCGCCTTTTGCTCCGCCGTATGGAATATCAACCACGGCGCATTTCCAGGTCATCCAGGCTGCAAGTGCTTTTACTTCATCAAGATTAACATGTGGGTCAAAGCGGATACCGCCTTTTGACGGGCCAAGGATCGTGGAGTGAATAACACGGTATCCTTCAAATACACGGATACTTCCGTCATCCATTGTTACCGGCAAAGAAACAATAACCTGTCGTGCCGGTACTTTCAATACATTGTAAATTTGTTCTTCCAGTCCGAGTATTTGTGAGGCCTTCTGGAAGCGTGACATCATTGCCTCAAATGGATTCTCTTTGTCAAGCAAAGGAGCAGGTTCTAAATAT
>JBBRFP010000011.1:0-15320 GCA_038241465.1 Cytophagales bacterium
GCAACCAACTTTCTATCAGGGTAAACAATTGATGGCAGCATTGAAAGATCTTCAGCTCGACCTTCCTTCGTTGGTAATCCAAAAACGTCATCTCTAATCTTTAATTTTGTTCGAAGAGACTGATCCAATAATATCTTGACAGTCGCAACTCGGCGATTACCTTCAACAACAATGAATTTTATTTTATCGTCCTTAATTAAGGATGTAATTTCCTTTTGTACATCTTCAGTTTTGCCGGTTAGATCTAAACCCTTTGGAAATATTTTTGGCACAACGATAATTGGCTCTTCGTCAAAGTAACCATTTTCTGAAAGCGACATTGCTAACTCCTGAAGATCGTACTCATCATAAAGAGTTTTAAGTATATCAAATTCAGTAACAGCTTCTCGCTGCTTTGCAAGTCTTGGATTCGCAGTATCTAAGGAAATTAAATGTATCGGGATATCAACGAGAGGTCTTCTTCTACCCTTACCAGGAAAATTATCATCCATTTTTTATATCCTTTAATAATTCTTTTAAAGATTCTTCTTGCTTTTCCTTTTTAAGCTCACATTCCCAAACCACTACAACTTTCCAACCTAGGGCACGTAGTTCACCATGTTTTTTCACATCGCGAGCGGCATTACCGGTTATTTTGGGGATCCAATATTCTGTTCGGCTTTTGGGCATTTTGTTAAACTTACACCCATGATGCGCATGCCAAAAGCATCCATTAATGAACAAGACTGTGTTATGTTTTTTTAAAACTATGTCCGGGTTTCCAGGTAAACTTCTTTTGTGAAGCCTAAATCTGAAGCCATTTTTAAATAAAAAGCCTGATTCTCGACATTGTAAAGCTTCGCTTCTTCCTTTCTTCTGCATCCTCCATGAAGATTTACAAATTAAATATAACTTATTTGTGATATATATCGGCGCTCAGCCATTAAAGATGAATTATGGCCAAAATTACTCGAAAATTGTAGGTGGGAACTAGTAAGCGTTCATAATCTTTGAATTTTGAGTTTAAACATTCACGCGTTTAACCTTTGGATATGGCAGTCGATTATCATCAACTTTTGAACAAGAACAGATACCGTTACCATTGGAAGAAAATATCTGAGATCAGCTCCGAATGATTTTGCCAAAGAAATCACCCGATGTATTAATAACCGTGGGAATGCAAAATTACGGCTTAATAACAATGAAGCCGCGATGAAAGATTTTGATCTTGTAATAGATATAGATGGCAAAAATTTTGATGCATACTATTCACGCGGTATCAGTAAAATCAACTTGAGAAAAAAAGATGAGGGGTGTTATGACCTAAGTAAAGCAGTTGAACTGGGACATCCTTCTGCGTATAAACGCATCAAGGAGTTTTGTAATTAACCTATCTCTGTGGATTCAGAGAATGTGACTGACGCCGGTAGTTTCAGAAAT
Organism: Cytophagales bacterium; assembly: GCA_038241465.1. Classification (GTDB taxonomy): domain Bacteria; phylum Bacteroidota; class Bacteroidia; order Cytophagales; family Cyclobacteriaceae; genus ELB16-189. Next base: position 1,420 of record JBBRFP010000011.1, read on the forward strand.
CTCAAAGCAGATCTTGATGAGAAAGGTTCCGTCTCGGGTACATTAATTTGAATTAAAGCGCTGGTAATCAGCGCTTTTTTTATGCCCTTGTGTCGAAGATTGTTCAATTTAGTCAAAGAATACCAATTGATTGGAGATTTTGCTACCCTTGACCATTTTTTTCTTGAGAGCGTGATCAGTGAAAGTTGTTTCGCGACCATCATTTATTATTCTTACATAAAGAACTGAATGTCAAAGCCTGCGATGGTCAAATCATCGCGAAATGAATTGTTTGGCCTCGCGAAAAATAATGGTCACCGATAAACGAAATAACGTGGTCAACCCCCACGGAATCTCCAATCACCGCTTACTTTAAACAGAATCGACTAAAAACGAAAAGTAACAATCGATCTAATTTGCAATTAGTCCAACTACAACCTTACCATCCCCTTCTTCGGAGGCGTCACCGCGCTGATATACTCCTTCCCACCAACCTTAACAATCTTATACTTCGGCACCTTTATAACATGTTCCTGCGTAAAATGAAATCCTGCTGTCGGTGTGGCGCCCCTCGATTTAAAAAAATTGATAGCGCTCTTATTCGACAGCGATGTCTGTACAAAGATATCCCTGTGTTTATACACGCGACTTTCAAATACTAATGTCCGAACGAGACCGGTGCCAACTCGCCTCCGCTGATATTTCTTTTTAACAGCTAGATCCTGGATGTAAAAGCTTCTCCCATCGCCGAACGCCGACGGTAAAAGGTGAGCGGTTAATCCGCCCACAACTTGGTCCCCATCCAATGCCACTACGAAACGAATGTCTCTCTTTCTTAGCAACGATTGAAGCTCCGCATCAGAAGGAATTTTCCTCTTGTTATACTTGAGAACCGTTTTATAGAGGCCCAACAGTTGTTTAAGGAAACTAAGCTGATGGCGTCCAAGAATGTCGTTAAGGATCTGCTTTTTCATAGAGATTTGTGTTAGGAGTTTTTTGGCCCGATTCCAATATCGGTAGGTGATAATTATGATTTAATGCTTTTAGAAAATGATCAGGAAAACCGTACAAACAGACAATTGAAAATTTAGAAAATTGACAATACGCTTCCCTATGCAGGCAAAACCGCATGATTACAACCCGCCTGTCAGTAAATAAAGCTCCACCCGGAGCACGGGTAGCTTAACTAAAAAGCATATTGCCGAAAAGATATCCAGCCATACCTATAGCACCGCATACAATGAAACCATAGATTATATAACAGGTGATACGAAGGCTGTCCATCATGACGGCCTCGCTTGCTTTTGGTGTATCACGATTATATCTGAAACTTCGTAAAACACGGTCACAATTAATGATCACCCAGGTGGTCATAACAAATGATTGAACGATCAAATAAATTACAAATGGAATCGCGATCGACTCAACCGCCACCGTTGGATGGCTGATGTTCGAATGATGATTGTTATCATACGCGTAGCGTAGTCCAGCATAGTGCTCACGCCGGCCGGCAAGAGCCTCGTATGAATTCATAAGGTAGGCAAGCAAGGGCGCGCCAAGGTATTTGAAAATTTTCTTCACCTGCAGCCTGCTGTAGGTATGCCCGATGCGAGGACCAAGGTCTTTCTCAATGGGCTTTAAGTATCCAAGTACGGTTTTTTTGTCGCGCTTGTACAGCGCTGCAAGTTCACTCATGGTGAGACGTGGATAGGATGCCAATGATTCGTCTGATTCTTCTTCTACGTTCATAACAGTAGTTGGTTAGTTGAAAATGAGAACACAGGTGAGACCAGCAAGGATGCAGATCTCTGGTAAATGGGGTATGAAAAGTTAACAACATTCTATATTTTTTAAAAACAACATTAAAAAAATTAGCAACCCACCCGCAACAAACCGCCCAGCCGTGGCAAAATCAACGAATTAACGAATCCACGAATCAATTTTTCCATACCCGCTTTATACTTTTCTTACACCCGCTATAGACTTTCTTCACACTTTCCATAGACTTTCCATAGACTTTCCTTACACTTTCGATACTCGTTATTCATCATCGATTCATCCGTCATCCAGACTCGATGGACACACGGTATACACTTTTCTAAATTTCAATTCTGCTATCGGGTCATGAACGACCGTCGTTTTGTCCTTCCATGACCCAACATTACGCCAAAATTTCGCGGAGTTTCGAGGAGTTTCGCGGAGTTTCGCGGAATTTCGAGGCGTTTCGCGGCGTTTCGAGGCGTTTCGCGAAAATGCCCACGGGGAGTGTTTCACTTTTGACTCAAGGGGGAACATGTAATGATTCCATGACTTGGTGATTTGTTGATTGGCGCGCGCCCATCGATGATGCTAGCTCTTCGATGAATTTCAATCATCAAATCACCAGATCAACCGATCAACAAGTGTATCCCCTGAAACCTCGGCAACAGCCGAATAAACAAAAATCTATATGAGTAAAGTCGATAACAACCCCTTGCTCAAAGGAGTAAGTGGAATGCTGGGAGACACGATGTTCTTCCGCACCATCAACGGCCAGATTCAAATGGCCAACAAGCCAAAAAAGCGAAAATCTTTTTCGGTGAGACAGCAGGCCATTCAAACGGATTTCCAGAAGGCCAGAAACTATGCAACAAAGCAGGTGAAGAACGATGATTTCAGGAAGCTGTATGCCACTGGCATCACTTCCAAAAAAAGTTCTGCCTACACGGTTGCCCTGACTGACTACCTCAATCCACCCACGATCGATCTCATCGACACGTTCGCCTACAAAGGCAACATCGGTGACATCATTGAAGTAGAAGCACGTGATGACTTCATGGTGACTGCTGTGAAAGTAGTGATCAGCGATGCCGACGGTACGGTGCTGGAGGAGGGCGATGCTCAACCAGCGGAGGTCAAAGAGAGTTGGGAGTACAAGGCTACTGTTGCCAATCTTTCAGTAACCGGCTCAACCATCAAGGCCACCGCATTTGACCGGCCTGGTAACAACACTTCACTTGAACTGGTGCTGTAATCATTTATAACAATTGCCCCTCTTCTCTTCCGGGGAGAGGGGCTCTTAAAAAATCAATTTTCAAAACTCTCGCCCGACATGTCGGGTGAACAAACTAAAATACAGATGGCAAAACTTACAAACAGTCCACTATTGCAATGCATCCGTGGCAAAATCGGTGACTTTTATTTCAGGACAATCCGTGGCAATTCTTACATAGCCTGCTGCCCCAAAACCACCGGGCGACGAACGGCGCTTCAGACGGCGCAACAGAATCGCTTTCGCGAAGCAACGAAATATGCAAAGTCCAAAATGAATGATCCCAAGATGAAGCAATTGTACGAGACGGGGCTCACCGACAAAAAACACAATGCATATCTCGTAGCCGTCAGTGATTATCTCAATGCACCAACGGTGATAGAAATCGACACTACATACTACCACGGTCGGGTGGGTGACGTTATTCCTATCAACGCATCGGATGACTTCGATGTCACACGGGTACAGGTCATGATTAAAGACAAAGAGGGTCGCGAGATTGAAAGCGGCGAAGCAACGAGGGATCTCGCGTATCGGTTCCACTGGAAATATGGTTGCAGATCAAAGAACCGGGCGTTAGCCGGAACTACCGTGAGCGCTACCGCCTTTGATTTGCCAGGCAACCAAGGGTCACTCGAAAAAGTGGTGGAGCATTCACAGGGTAAGCCTTTCGTATGCCCTACGCCAAAAGTCCGAAGCAGACGTCCACTCAAAAAATCACGAAATCATGAAGTCATTGAATAAATACAAATGGCTTCTCGATGCGGGCCATGGTGGTGTAACTCCAGAAGGTTTCTATACAACCTCGCCCGGAAAAATGCACGTATTCGACGATGGTCTTACCTTCTATGAAGGAGTAAACAACAGGGCGATCGTTGACAGGCTCCTACCGATGCTGAAGAAATTCGAAATTGACTACGAGCTGGTCTATGATCAGATCACCGACACGCCGCTCAGCAAAAGAGTATCCACAGCAAACAAGATCCAGGCTGAAAGCGACACGCGATGCATCTATGTCTCTGTTCATAGCGATGCCATGCCGGAAGGCCATCACGGAAAAGGTTCAGGCTTTTCTATCTACACGTCAAAAGGTGAAACCAAAAGTGACATCGTTGGCGAGATATTTTCTACAATGTACCGCCATCATCTGAACCAATTCAAGTTCCGACAGGATCCTTCCGATGGTGATGCCGACATGGAAGAAGATTTCTACGTGTTAAGGAAAACCAATTGTCCGGCGATCCTTATTGAAAACCTGTTCTTCGATAACCGAAAAGAAGCGGAATTTTTATTGAGTGATCAAGGGCGACAGAAGATTGCAGATGTACTACTCCTGTCTATCATCCACGTTGAAAATACAAAACCAGTATGAAACATTTGCCACGGAAATCACAGAGGAACGCAGATCCATCCGAAAGAAACAAACATAATCTCACGCCTGCCTGCTTGAAAAGACAAGGACATCAGTTTCCTTGGTCCGTCGCGCTGGCAGCTTGCTGCATCCGTGTTCTTTTTTATGACGTAAAAGATTTCCGATGCTGTCTGTGAAGATCTGTGTAATCCGTGGCAAGAAATTAAAAGGGAAAATAGGTTTTATCCGCTTAACTAAAATCAAAAAATTATGAAATGCCTCAAAGAAACAGCTCTCGGAAAATTCCTTTCAAGCAAAGGACTTGACCACCTACTCCAGGGAATAGGAGATTTAGTGCCCGGTGTCAGAATGCTCGAACGTCTTAAGAATGCTGTAGTTAGTAACAGCGATCAACTCAACGAGGAAGACAAAAAACAATTCCTCGAACTCTATAAGTTGAATCTTGAAGAACTCGACAAACAACTTGCTGATACATCGAATGCCAGAAAACGCGAGCAAGAGTTTGTTGCAACCGCCGGTCATATCGACTGGTTCATGACGGTGTTTGGCATTGTGATACTCATTTGCTTTGTCTACACCGTGGTCATCTCAACAACCGGAACGATCCCTTTGGACATGCGCGAGATCTTCATCGAAAGCCGCGCCGCTGTTCGGGATATTGTCCTTGCAATAGCCGCCTACTATTGGGGAAGTTCGGCTGGGTCGAGGATGAAGGAGATGAAGAAGGATCTGATGAGTCAGTGAAATAGTAAACGGTATTCTGCGGTCAATGGTCGGAGGAGCTCACTAATTAGTTTAGGGTACTCCTCTGGCTTCTGATCTCCGGATAACTATAAAATGTCGCAGCCTACTAGCCTTCTATTCCAGGTTGGGATTACAGCGAGAATCCATTACGCTCAAGCGGCGCGTGGACGTCCACGAACAACGCGCTTCGTCTGACGAAGTAAAGCGAAAGCATGGGTGTGAAGCGAGGCAACAACCAATGAGCTGATATTTGACTAATTTGCTAATGATTCTTGTTGCTCGAGTTGGAGTTCCTGTTTCCAAATGACTTTAAAGATCTCAACGTTACTTTTTATTTCACTTACGGTTCATTTTGCTTTTGCCCAGCAAAATAAACAAGACAGTATCCTTGTCCTGGCAGCCAGGCAATCACACGATTCGGTGCAGGTGAATGCGCTTATATCTGCGGCTATCGATGTTGCGAAAAGGGACAGCCAGAAGGCTTTAAGTTATTACCGTCAGGCGCTCCGCATTTGTGAAACTGCTGCCCCCGGACCCTGGGCAGGAAATGCTTATGCCCGCATGGCGCTTCTTCAAGGTAACCTGGGCAATAGCGACAGCGCACGACTTTATTTTGACAAGGCAAAGAAAATTATTGGGCAACATCCCAACTACCAGCCTTCTGTTATTGCTTATTATAATAGTCTCGGCATTTTTCTAAAAAACTCCGGAGACTATGATCAGTCCCTGAAAATCTACCGTCAATATGCTGAATTGGGAGAGCGTTTTATTGGACGTGAAAACATGGCAGGTAATTTTCTAAACATTGCCAACGTGTACAACAAGATGGGCAAACTCCGGGAATCACAGGAATATCTTTTTAAAGCGCTGACCATCTTTGAAGAACTTCACAATGAAATGGGAATGTCTTTTTGTTACAATGGACTAGGCGATCAGTTTTACAAACAAAAAAATTATACCAACGCAGAATCATTTCTTATGAAGGCACTGGCCCTCAAGGAGAAATCAGGAAATAAAAAAGCAATGGAAAGTACACTGAACGGACTCGCCGACCTTTACATGGATTTGAAAGATTATAATAAAGCATTGATCTTCAGCAACAAAGCAATAGCGATCTGCGAGGAGCTGGGATTAAAAGAAAATTTGTGTAAATCCATTATGAACAAAGGCATGATCTATCAGCGAAAGGGAGATCAAAAAGAAGCCCTAATTTTTCTTCTACAAGCTAAAAGTCTCGCAGAAGGAATGCAAAACAAAATTACACTCGCGACCATTAACGCCGAATTGGGTCGAATATATCAGGAGCAGTCGGAAGATAAGAAAGCGCTGCATAGCTTATTAGAGGCGGTCGATCAGGCAAAGAAGTCACGCAGCCCGGAAGTGGAACAAAATGCCCGATATACATTAGCCGACTATTATACACAACATGGCCAGTACAAGGAAGCTCTTGAACAGTATAAAAGATTCCATGCGCTGAGCGATACGGTCGGAGGTGTAAGCGTAAAATCAAAACTTTATGAATTGGAGGCTCAGTATGAATCCAAAAAGAAAGAAACGCAGATTGCGCTGCTTGAAAAAGATCAAAAACTTACGGTGCTATCACTTCAGCGCGAGCGGGCGATTCAACTCGGAATAGCCGCGGTATTGCTTTCCGTTATTGTTATTGCAACACTTTTAATCAATCGAAACAGGGTCATCAACCGAACGAATCGTCAGATAGAGATGGAGCGTATGCGCAATAATATTGCCCGCGACTTGCATGACGACATCGGATCCGCATTGTCCAGCATCAACATCATGAGCAAGCTGGCAACAGAAAGCAACGGAAATAATTCACAACTGCACCTCAAACGGATCGGAGAACAGTCTGCAAGGATGATGGAAAGCATGTCAGACATTATTTGGTCCATCAATCCCAATCATGACTCGGCAGAAATGATTGTATCAAAAATGAAAGAGTTTGCTGCTGAAATTCTTGAGCCAAAAAATATCACGTATAAATTTCTGGGGGATGACGAGTTAGCGGGAATTACCCTCACCATCGATCAGCGCAAGAATATCTTTCTGATCTTTAAAGAATCCATAAATAATGCTGCCAAATACAGTGAAGCAAAAAAACTAACAATAGAGATCTTGAAAAGCAACGGGATCCTTCAGGTTTCCATCGTTGACAACGGAATCGGTTTTAACCAAAGCACGAAAAGGGCGGGAAATGGCCTGCGCAACATGGAAGAAAGAGCCAGGTCAATCTTTGCAAAAATCGTCATCGAGAGTGAAGAGGAAAAAGGAACATCGGTAATGCTCAGAATGCCCATCACATGATTGAGGTATTTGATTCTATGAAGTGAAAACTCAGATTTGTCAGCCTATAGTTATCCTTTATCATGTCCGTTTCTATTCTAGTGTATGAAGACAATGAACTGCTGAGAGAAAATCTCGGCAGTATGATACAGCTCAATGGAGACTGGCACCTGAAGGGAGCCTTTGAAAATGTCCTGAACATTGAGGAGCAGGTAAAAAATCTGAATCCTGACCTGATTTTCATGGATATCGACATGCCAGGAATGAATGGAATCGAAGGCGTAAGGAAAATAAGGCAATCGGGATCTATCACTCCGGTCATCATGCTCACGGTGTTTGAAGATGATCAGCATGTGTTTGATGCCATTTGCGCAGGGGCTTCGGGTTATTTATTAAAGAAACATATCTCCGCAAGACTATTTGATGCCGTGGAGGAAGTCCTGGCCGGAGGAGCACCGATGTCGCCCACCATCGCACGGATGGTGATTGGTTCGATCCGGCAAAAACCTTTATCTAATTCCTATCTTCTCACTGATCGTGAAAAAGAGATTTTAGCTTCCCTTTCGAAAGGGAATAGTTACAAGCTGATTGCTGATGAATATCAAATCAGCATTCACACGGTACGTACGCACATCAAAAAGATTTACGAAAAGCTACACGTGCATTCCCAAACAGAAGCCGTCTCCAAGGCAATCAACGAAAAGTTGGTTTAAGTTTTCAAAATAATCTAAATCCCCATCGCCTGTTCGCGGTATGGTAACGCAATTTAATACGCGTCACCTTTGAAGCTAAATGATGTCGGAATGCTTCAGATCTTGATGAGTACTTTTTCTACGTCGGCTACTTGGTTGTTCAGGCGTTCACTTGCTCAAAAACTATCAATTCTTTTTACTTGCATTTTATCCGTTACCGGAAATGCTCAATCATTTAAATGGGCGAAACAAATTGGCGGGAGCTCAGATGACTATGGCTTTTCCAATACAGTAGACAATTCAGGGAATGTTTACACAACAGGAACGTTCAACCTGATTGTTGATTTCGATCCGGGAGCTGGAACGTTTAACATGAATAGCGCTGCCGGTTCGATGTTCATTTCAAAACTGGATGCTGCGGGGAATTTTGTGTGGGCGAAACAATTCGCCGGTTCTGGCGGTCGACCTTTGTCAGTCACTTCAGATGATTCGGGAAACCTATATATCACAGGATACTTCAGAGGATCCGTAGATTTTGATCCGGGACCTGGTACGTTCCTATTAACCGAGACGGCCGGTACGGATGACGTTTTCATCTTAAAGTTAGATAGCAACGGTGATTTTATCTGGGCCAAAAGAATTGGAGGAGCTTTCGAAGAGGAAGCTACCTCTATCGCTGTCGACGTTTCGGGAAATGTGTATGCAACAGGGCTGTTCAACGCCACGGTCGACTTCGACCCGGGCGCCGGAGTCTTCAATTTGGCCTCCACACTCTACGCTGATATTTTTGTTTTGAAACTCGATGCATCAGGAAATTTTGTATGGGCAAGAAGTGTTGATGGCACCTATAACTCGATGGGCAATTCTATCGGGGTGGACGCATCCGGAAATGTTTATACTACCGGCATGTTCGGAGGTACCGCCGATTTTGATCCGGGTGCCGGAACTTTCAATTTAATAGCACCTGGTGCATCGGTTACACAATCAGATGCTTTTATTCTAAAATTAGATGCTTCCGGAAATTTTGTGTGGGCAGTTAATTTTGGAGACACCGGGAATGAAGTTGGATACTCCCTTGCGGTAAATCCTTCAGGGGATGTCTATACCATGGGTATTTTTCAAACCACGGTTGACTTTGATCCCGGCGCCGGGATAGCAAATCTAACGTCCAGTAATTCGCGAAACATTTTCATTTCAAAATTAAATGCTTCCGGAAATTTCGTTTGGGCAAAAAGTATACGAGGCACTGGAAACCAGGTTCCTTATTCAATCAAGCTGGATCCGTCTGATAATCTATACATGACAGGAACATTCAGCGTAACGGCGGATCTTGATCCGGGTGCAGCCGTTGCAAATCTTACTGCTGATGCATTCGGTGGTAATGATATCTTTATTTCAAAATGGGATGTTGGTGGAAACTATGTCTGGGCAAAAAGTGTCGGGGGATCGTTGGACGATGAGGCACGTTCGATTGCTGTCGATCCTTCTGGCGATGTCTACGTATCGGGATTTTTTACAGGCCTGGCAGATTTTGATCCCGGTGCCGGAGTATTCAATTTAAGTGGCAGTTTTCAGGATGTTTTTATACTGAAATTAGGAATTGCTTCGGCAGCGTCCATTTCTATTACTACCCAGCCTTCCAATGCAACAGCGTGTGTGGGCACCTCAGCAACATTCAATACCGATGCCACGGGTACTACTAATATTATTTATCAATGGCAGTTTGCGACGATCGCAACAGGACCTTTTGCAAACATCGTCAATGGATCGAATTATTCCGGCGCGCTCACCAAAACTCTATCCGTAAATACTGCAGGGAATTTCGGCGCAGGATTTTATCGTTGTAAAATAGATGGAGATCTTGCCGTCACAGTTTTTACAGCTAACGCATCGCTCACCATTAACTCTTTACCTACAGCTCCCATTACAACAGGAGCATCGGGATGCAGCGGTACCGCCATTAATTTAAGTGCCTCTGGCGGGAGTAACGGTCAGTACCGGTGGTACACCCTCTCAAGCGGAGGTGTTCCGATAGCGGGACAAACAAATAGTACTTTCCTTACTCCACTACTCCTTGCTACCACAACGTATTATGTTTCTATCAATACCGGAGGTACCTGCGAAAGTGTTCGAACTTCTGTCACAGCAACGATAGGTTTTTGTAACCAACCGCCGGTCATTATTTCAAGCTCCATCTCGACATCTGTCGGAGGATCTGTCGTTGTGGATTTGGTTTCGCTTATCAGTGACCCAGACAATAACCTTGACATCTCAACGCTTTCAATTACATCGCCGCCTGTCAGTGGTGCGATCGCAACCATTCAACCTGATCATTCCTTGCTGCTTAATTATAGCGGGCTGTCATTTGTCGGGACGGATCAATTTACCGTAAAGGTATGTGACGCTCTGGCCAGTTGTACGCAGCACCAATTTTCAGTAGAAGTAGACGGACAAATTTCAATTTTCAATGCAGTTTCCGCGAACGGTGACGGCAGCAATGATATATTCTACATTCAATACATAGACGTCCTCCCCTCCACCAGAAACAATAAAGTCACAATCTTTAACCGTTGGGGGGATATCGTTTTCGAAGTTGAGAACTACGATAATGTAAACAAAGTATTCCGCGGGCTGAATAAAAGCGGCAATGAACTTCCCACAGGAATCTATTTCTATACATTAGATTTTAAAAATGTTTCCGAAACAAAGACTGGATTCATATCACTGAAAAGATAAAACCAAGGTAACATGCCGATGAATAAAATATATTTCCTAGGATTGATTTGCGTCGCTGGTATTTGTGGGAACGTAAATGGTCAGCAGGATCCTATCTACGCGCAGTATCTTAATAATCCGATGATTATTAATCCAGCTTATGCCGGAAGCAACAATATGTTTAATGCAAGCATTCAATATAGAACCCAATGGGCGGGTTTGGCAGGCAATCCTACAACGGTCAATTTTAATAGTCACATGTCGGTATATCAAAATAAAGTAGGATTAGGAATTCAGGTGATCCAGGATAAGTTGGGCGACACAAAGAATACAGAATTCAATACACTCTATTCTTACAAAATAAAATTACGTGACGCGACATTGTCCTTTGGAATGCAGGCAGGATTCATCCGATATACCAATGACCCTTTAGCACTTGCCATACGTGACCCGGGGGATCCTGCGTTTACGACATCGTCCGAGACTAAATTTAATACAGGCGCAGGCTTACTACTGAAAAACGATCGTTATATGATCGGACTTTCCGTTCCGCGACTACTGCCTGCTACTATAAGTCAGGGGGGTCAAACCATCCAGTTGTACACACAGAATTATTATCTATTCGGATCCTACGTGTTTTTTCTTTCTGAGGGGGTTCGCTTCAAACCGTCTGTGTTGCTACGGGGAACCAAGGGCTCACCCTACTCTGCTGATTTGAATGCGAGTTTCAATTTTAAAGAATTATATACAGCCGGCGTTTTTACCCGCAATTTTCAAACCTATGGTCTTCTCGCACAAATTATGGTGAAAGGCTTTAGGTTCGGATATGTTTTTGAATTGCCCGGCAGTAAGGCTTCCAGCCTTAATTTCACCAGCCACGAACTCACACTGGGTATTTCGATGGGCTTGTTGAGTAGTCATAATAAGATTCCAAGCACATTTTAATTTTAACTTGGGTTAAAGCAAAACAATTGAGCCAGCCAGATACCATCCGGACGCTGATCCCCGCTTATGCTTACCGCTTACTTTAACAGGATCGACTAAACACAAAAAAGTAACAATTGACCTGGTTGAGGCTCCGACTTTGGTAAGTTGGGGCGTTCATTTATCTAATACAAAAAGCCGAATAGCCAGAGCGGTATTTTGTTGTTTACGCCTGTTTCAATATCGTCGGCCACTACAAAGCTATTCTTTACATTTTTCAATTGGCTGGCCGTTTTGTCTTTTCCACCTACTTCGAGGATGTACGTTTCGTTGATTTGAAAATCTCCTTCGACCGGCAGTGCTACCCGGTACTTTGCATTCACAAGCTGATTCATTATAAATGATTCCCGCAGCGTTCCCTTGTCTACCGTCTGAGGTGCCAGCGCATAGTGCAAGTTGGTATTTTCCAAATATATTTTATCCGGCTTTTGCAAGGTGCTGATGCTTTTGCCTGCCGCGATGAGTGAATTGATAAGCTTTGCTTTGTCTAAGTAATGCAGGTATTGAACCAGCGTGTTGCGGTGGAGGCCGATCTTTTCACTTAGCTTCGTCACGTTTGGTTTGAAGGGAACATTGGTGGCAAGTATGTAAAGAAGTTGATAAATTTTTCTTGTGTTGGCTGGATCGAAACCTTCAATAAATCGCAAGTCAGTTTCAATTATCATCTTGACCAACTGCTCGATGCGCACCGGATAGGTGTTAAGGTTTTCTGCAAAGAATGGGTAGTAACCCGTTCTCAAATACGCGGGCAAATGTTTGAGCGGCTTGAATTGACTCGTCAACTTTGCTGCAAGAGCAGCGTGATTCTCCAATACATCGTTCAAGGCTAACGCTGGAACGTCGATTACTTTTGAGAACTTGAGGTACTCGCGATACGACAGGCCTGGCAGTTCATATTGTATAGCCCTACGGCTGAGATCAGCATTTTGCCGCAACATATCCGTTATGGATGAGCCCGTAAAAACAATGTTCAGGTCTTTATAGGTATCGTAAAGGTTTTTTATTTCACGAGCCCAATCAGGGTACTTGTGCACTTCATCAATAAACAAGAATTGCCCTCCTTGCTGGCGGAATGATTCTGCAACATCCACCAACTTATTTTCGGTGAAGTAGATGTCATCCAATGTGATATAGGCGGCCCTGGGGTTAATGCCAAATTGCTGCTTAAGCCGCTGAAGGAGGAGCGTGGTTTTGCCCGTGCCGCGCGCACCCAAAATGCCAATGAGCCGGTCGCTCCAGTCAATTTTAGAGGACAACGACCTGATAAACTCCGTCTCCTGGTTTTGCACCAAAAGATTCGATTTTAGCAGAATTTGTTCCATAATGCTGTTTTATAACAGCAATTTAGTAAAACTTTGCTTAGCGTGTTGTGTATTACAGGAAGAGCTGTAATTACCATTACTGGTTCGCGGGTGGGCGTTCGCGAACGGCCCCATGGAACCAATTTCATAGCTCCTTCTCGACTAATGGTAATAAGGTTGGTTCAGTTATAGAAGGGTTGCTACGAAGGTGGAGGATCCTCGCTCGGTAACTTGGAACAGCGATTATCTACTGAGCTCAAGCAGCGCGCGGACGTTCACGAACAACGCCACGTAAAAGTGTTACGAATAGTCTCTTAAGACAAAAAATAGATTTATCTCCCTTCAATAAGTGACCTGCTCATTAAATCTTCTCCCAACGTAGAACCACTCCTAAACCCCATGAAAAAGCTCGCACTCTTGTTACTTGTCTGCTTTACCATCTCTCTCACGGTTGTTGCTCAAAAAGCAAAGCCCAAACCAAAAGCTTCGACCGCGACCAAAGCGAAAGTAAGTCCTGTTACGCCAGTCGCCGCGAAAACGGTTGTTAAAGCCGCACCGGTTACTCCGGTGATTCCAACCATCACTCTTGGAACACAACAGTGGGCGATAAAAAATCTTGACGTTACAAGCTTTGCCAATGGCGATAAAATTGATCAGGCACAGACTAGTGAAGAGTGGTTGAAAGCTGGAAATGAAAGCCGCGCAGCATGGTGTTATTATGACAATGATCCTGCGAGTGGAATTCTTTATAATTGGTTTGCGGTCGGTGATCAACGAGGTCT
>JBBRFP010000012.1:0-15284 GCA_038241465.1 Cytophagales bacterium
GATTGATTTTGGTATGGACTCACTGATACGGGTAAAGCTGATCGCAGATTACCGTTCATTTCAGCAGAAGTCTCTAGAGCTTGAGCATTATGATCAAATTCCAGCATTTAATATTTCAACCATTCCATTGGATGACATTAAAAATCAGATAATGAAGCGGGTTTTCGATATTGTTTTTTCGTCGATCGTAATCGTAACGATATTATCATGGCTCATTCCGTGCATTGCAGTCGCAATTAAAATTGATTCGAAGGGGCCGGTTTTTTTTAAGCAGCGAAGAAGTGGCCGAGACAATGAATCGTTTTCATGTCTGAAGTTCCGTACAATGATCGTAAACCAGGAAGCTGACACCAAACAGGCTACCGTCAATGATTCCAGGGTAACGCGTCTAGGAAGATTCTTACGGATATCAAGTCTTGATGAATTTCCACAGTTTTTTAACGTGCTCAGCGGAGATATGTCAACCGTTGGACCCAGACCTCACATGTTAAAGCATACGAAAGAGTACAGTCAGCTCATTTCTAAATTTATGGGTCGCCATTATGTAAAACCCGGAATTACTGGACTCGCACAATGCATGGGATACCGTGGGGAAACTAGGAATATCAATGATATGAGAAATCGTATCAAGCTCGATCGGTTCTACATTGAAAACTGGTCTTTCTATTTCGATCTGAAGATCATCTTTCAAACAATACGTTCCGTTGCCAAGGGAGGCTGACCTTATCCTCATACGTCAAAGTTTAAGCCTGGGAAAAATTTCGTGGTTTTAAGCTAATTTTGAGACAGTAAGTTACCCTTTGTACTCCAATAGCCAGAAAATCGCAGGATTGTTATGATTTCTCTAACCAGCCTCATAGTTTTTTCATTTATTTCATTCCTGATCTCATTTCTGTTGTTCCCGGTGATTATTAAGATTTTCACCCAAATCAAGTGGTTTGATACGCCCGGTACTCATAAGATCCACGTCAATTTTGTTCCTTCCATGGGAGGAGTAGTGATCCTTGCCGGTGCCATGCTGGCGTTGCTGATGGGATTACCCTTACAACAATGGCTTGTTTTAAAATATTTTTTCATTTCCGTAGCATTGATGTTTCTCATTGGCCTTCGCGATGACGTGCTGGCGCTAAGCCCAAAACAAAAATTATTCAGTCAGTTCCTACCAGTATTTGTACTTGTTTTCTTGGACAAAGTAATACTGAATTCTTTTTACGGCTTTGTCAGTGAAGGCCATTTTGCTCAGCCCATTGCCTACATTATTACGTTGTTCACGGTTATTATCATCACCAACGCTTATAACCTTATTGACGGAATCGACGGCTTGGCGGGCACCATTGGATTTTTAGCATTGCTTTTCTTTGGGGTGTGGTTTTATATAGCAGATCAATCATATTTGAGCATTATCGCATTGTGCTTTGCGGGCGCATTGATTGCTTTTTTGTTTTTTAACTGGCAGCCTTCAAGTATTTTCATGGGAGATACAGGAGCACTCTCGGTAGGATTTGTTTTATCCTATTTTGCTATCCGCTTCATTAATCTTAACTACGAATTGCCGGAAGGCCATTCAGCAAAATTTGCAGCATCCATTTCAACGGCCATTTGTGTTTTGATAATACCAGTTTTTGATACGCTGAGGGTAATTATACTTCGTCTGCGCAGTATGCAGTCGCCGTTTCATGCGGATCGTAATCACCTTCACCATCGGCTTCTGGCCTTTGGAATGCCACATTCTGGAGCAGTAAAATGGATGGCAGGGATCAATGCTGGGTTCATAGGAATAGCCCTTATGATGAGATCACAATCAGACAGGATATTGTTGCCAATTATTATTTTAATCTGTCTGGTGATTAGCTTTGTACTGAAAAGAAAACAAAGAGCAATACTCAATTCGTTTAACAATGCTTGAACAGGTAGAAAAACTTAAGAACGAAATTCTTTCCATACAGCCGGAATCTTCGACCGATGTCGAATCATTCCGCTTGAAATACCTAAGTAAAAAAGGGATTATTCCTTCGTTATTCGATGATCTGAAATCGTTATCCCCGGATCAGAAAAAAGTTACGGGTAAGCCACTCAATGAACTCAAGCAATTGGCGGAAGCCAGACTAAAGGAGTGGTCATCAGGCATAGGTGAAAAATCTGAACAGAGGAAGAATGAAATTGATTTAACGTTGCCAGCCATTCCTAATAAAATCGGAAGCATGCATCCTCTAAACCTTACTCGTTACAGGATCATAGAGATCTTCGAACGACTGGGGTTCAACGTTGCCGACGGTCCGGAGATTGAAAATGACTGGTATAATTTCTCTGCATTGAATTTTCCTGAAAATCATCCTGCTCGTGAGATGCAGGATACCTTTTTTGTTTCTAAAAATCCAGATGTTCTCCTTCGTACGCATACTTCAAATGTTCAGATCCGTTTGATGGAGCAACAAAAACTTCCTATCCGCGCGATTATGCCCGGACGCGTTTATCGAAACGAGGCAATCTCGGCAAGGGCACATTGTTTCTTTCATCAGGTGGAGGGATTATATATTGATAAGAATGTAAGCTTTGCTGATCTCAAACAGACGTTATATCATTTTTCGAAAGAGATGTTTGGGAATAATACTAAAATCAGACTGCGACCTTCATTTTTCCCATTCACAGAACCAAGTGCTGAAATAGATATCACATGCCTGATATGTCACGGCAAGGGATGCAACATCTGCAAGTACACTGGTTGGGTCGAGATAGCGGGATCGGGAATGGTCCATCCCAATGTGTTGCGCAATAGTGGAGTGGATCCTGAAGAATATACCGGTTTTGCTTTTGGTATGGGGATCGAACGTGTCACCATGCTTCGATATGGCATCAGTGACCTTCGCCTGTTCTCAGAAAATGACATACGCTTTCTAAAACAATTCAAACCCGTCATATGACGATCGTTATTCGTACCGTAGCAGTAATTGGCGCGGGCACGATGGGGCTTGGGATCGCACAGGTGTGCGCAGCAGCCGGATTCCAAATAATACTGTTTGATATCAATGAGGATCAGTTAACGTCTGCCCTTGTTTCAATTGATAAGAATCTTTCCTACTTGGTTGAAAAAGGCAAGTTAACGCCACAGCAAAAATCAGATACGCTGAGCAGAATCAAATCCGAAAAAGAACTATCGCAGCTAAGAGCAGATTTGATCATTGAAGCAGCCGTTGAAAGACTCGACATAAAGCAACAGTTATTTACTCAACTTGAGAGGATAAACGAGGGCAGGGCAATACTTGCCACGAATACCTCGTCGATATCGATAACACGTGTTGCTGAAGCACTCAGCAACAGATCAATGTGTATTGGGTATCATTTCTTTAACCCGGCCGATCGGATGAAACTTGTCGAGATTATTTCTGGAGAATTTACGGATCCTACCCTTGTTGACTTAATGCGGGCGTTTTCCATTCGCATTGAAAAAATAGCGGTTACAGCGAAAGATTCTCCCGGCTTTATCGTTAATAGGGTGGCAAGGCATTTCTATGTTGAATCGCTGAAATTGCTTGAGGAAGAGGCTGCCGATGCTGCCACTATTGATGCTTTGCTTGGTTCTGCAGGATTTAAAATGGGTCCATTTGAATTAATGGATCTGATCGGAGTGGATACTAATCTTGCTGTAACGACATCAATCTATGAGGGTTTTAACAAGGATCCGAAGTTTAAGCCAAGCAGGATTCAGCAGAAGTTGGTGGAGCAGGGGCACTTCGGAAGAAAGACAAAAAAGGGATTTTATAATTACTAAATGACAGGGTTACCAAGGGTCTGCAAGATAAAAGACGGAGGTCTCAAATTCCTTTCCAGTGCCTTATTGATGCTTGTATTTTTATTTGGCGGCTGCGGCAGTCCTGATCTTTCTGATGATCCCATACCGATTGTTCCTTTTGCTCCCTATACTGTAAATCTATTCTTGCCAGAATACCAAAGTCTGTTGCTAGATGGGGGTACCAAGGTGATTGGAAGCATTGGTGTTCGCGGAGTGATCCTGTATCGGAGCAGTGCAACCTCATACATCGCATATGAGTTGAATTGTTCCTATCATCCTAACTTAGCTGAATCTAACATCGCTGTTCATGCATCCAAGCTATTTATGGTCTGTTCCGGATGCGGATCAAATTTCAGCTTTACAAATGGAACATCAACAGGTGGTGTGGCGTGGCGGCCATTGAGACGATATCGCGTTGAACTAAATAATCCTATCCTTACAATAACAGACGAGATCGCGTTCTAATCATTTAGAAGCAATCTCGTCCGAGTTCTAATTATTTATTACCAGTTATATTTTACCAAGTTACTTACCCTGTCTAAGCTTGCTGTGGTTTTTACTATATAAGAAGTAAACAACTAATCCGACGAGCAGCCATCCAAACGCTGCTAGGAGTGTAGTAAGATCCAAAGAGAAGATTAGGCCAAGGCAAATAAGAATACCGAGGATAGGAACCAGTGGTACTAATGGGGTTTTGAAGGGCCTTGGTGTTGTTGGATTGGTAATGCGCATGACCCAGATACCGGCACACACTAAAACAAATGCGAAGAGTGTGCCAAAGCTGGTAAGATCTCCTGCAACATCACCAGGAACGAATCCGGCAAAAAGGGCGACGAAGACGAACAGAATCATATTCGATTTGAAAGGCGTTCTGAATTTCGGATGAAGTTCTGCAAAAACCGGAGGCACCAATCCATCCTTTGACATAGAATAGAATACGCGAGACTGTCCCATTAACATGACAAGTATCACAGAAGAGAAACCGGCAAGAATGGCAACGGTCACTAATGTGGCAAGCCATCCATAGCCGATCATGTACGTATTAATTGCGTAAGCCACTGAAGCTTCCTTGCCCTGTACTTTAAATTCTTCCCAGTTTGCGACACCCGTAAGTACGTGTGAGAACAAAACAAAAAGTATGGTGCATATTACTAACGAACCAAGAATACCAATTGGCATGTCGCGTTTCGGATTTTTTGCCTCCTGAGCAGCGGTCGATACCGCATCAAATCCAATGAAGGCAAAGAATACAATACTGGCACCGCCGAGTACGCCGCCCCATCCGTGTCGGTTCCAGTCCTCATGGCCAAGCATGTCCGGGATTGTAAATGGGGTATAATTTGCTTCGTTGATAAATCCCCATCCAACAATGATCAAGACGATGACAATGGAAACCTTTACCACAACTATGATTGAATTGAGCGTAGCAGACTCTTGGGTTCCTTTTATAAGTATAGCTGTAAGAATTACCAGAATGAATATCGCTGGCAAATTGATAAAGCCGGTTGCTCCATTCATTGTTTACCACGGAGAATGACAAAACTCATACGGTATTCGTCCAAGTCCGACATCAGCAAGCAAGCTATTTAGATACTCGCTCCAAGCAATTGAAACAGTTGCTGCTGCTAACGCATATTCAAGGATTAAGGCCCATCCAATGATCCATGCAAGAAATTCACCCATCGTAACGTAAGCATAAGCGTACGCGCTTCCTGCGATCGGGATCATGGCGGCAAACTCTGCATAGCAAAGACCTGCGAAAGCACAACCGACACCGGCGATGATATAAGAAATTACAACAGCAGGTCCTGCAGCATCACCAGCCGCAGCGGCTGTTCTTACAAAAAGACCAGCTCCGATAATGGCACCGATTCCCAATGCGATCAGGTTCCCGGGTCCAAGGGTACGTTTTAATCCGCTGGTCGAATCCGCAGCCTGTTCCAATAGTTGTGCAAGGGGCTTCTTGATAAGTAAACTCATGAGTTAGTAGGTTTGGAAAAAAACAATCCTAAAAGTAAACAGAATAATGTATTTCAAGCATCCCCCAATTGCCTCAATTCGCACCTTTTTCTTGAAAGAAGCCGGGAAGAGCAGGCGGAGCGGGATCGGGGGTGAGGCGGGATTGAGGATTATTTCTTGCCAGTTAACGTACGTAATACTTTCACTTCTTCTTCACTATACGCCTTCCCATCCGGATAAAACACTTCGTGATGCCACACCGCCGGCTCCCTTCCATCTACGTAAGGCTTCTGCCATGAATCCCACGGAAGGTTCGTTTGCGTTTTCCCTTTCACCAATCCCCAATTGTACATGGCAACTTTAAATTTTTTACCAATAGGAAGAATGGTTTCAAAGGTGCTTTTATTTCCTCGCGCCAGATATTCTGTGCAGATTATAGGACGATTGTATGAACTGAACATCGCTACACTTTGCTCAAAGCTATTGGTGTCGCCGTAGTTATGAAAGCTGATGATATCTGATTGCTCAACCTGAATTTTTTCTATTAGATTGTAACCCTTGAAGTTGTTGTAGTCGATTTGCCATACTGCGCAGGTAATTGGCTGAGAAGGCTTAGTAGATCTGGCCCACGCAAATGCTTTTGGCAAGAGCTTTTCAATGATTGCTAATTTATTTTTGGGCTCAGCATAATTGTTTGTGTTTATGTTGTCAGGTTCATTCCATACATCCCATGATAAAATTCTCTGATCATTAGCATAAGTACCAACGATACCTTTTACATAGGCTTCAAGCCTTGGGTATTGTTTTTCATCAACGAGTGCGGCACCGCCTGGACTTTGCACCCAACCTGAATTGTGAACACCCGGAACGGGATCATGCTGCTTTCCGATTTTTGGAGAAGGATCCCATACACTATCAAAGAGAACAAACATTGGTTTGATATGGTGCTCTTCGCAGATTGTTAAAAATTCATTGATTTTCTTTTTGAACCCAACCGCATCCTGTTGCCACAAAAGATCATGAAGGAATACGCGCACAGTGTTCATACCTATACTTTCTGCCCAGCCGAGCTCACGATCAATGGTAATTGGATCCCAGGTTTCCGTCTGCCACATTTCAAGCTCGTTGATGGCAGTGCTGGGAATAAAATTGCAGCCCACCAGCCAGGGTTGTTTGGCGTACCAGTCGTTGGCTTGTTTGGGTGACCAACGTTTTTGGCCAATGCTTGATACATAGCTGATCAGAATAAACAGAAGGCAGAAGGAAAATCGTCTCATAACAAATGGTACAGATGTCTGGTAAATTTAAGTACTTTAAGAAACAATAAGCATGAGCCCTGAACTTATCTACGTTGAATTAAAATCTGACTTTTCAGATGACGGACCTGCATGGATTGGGAAGGGTTTGTTTACCTGTACGCGACGCACTCTTTATTTTAACGGAAAGACTTTTAAAAAGAAGCCTGGTGATGGTGCGAATTACAGTGATATTAAAACAGGTGAAGGATATTGGGTTTCAGGCGTGCGCAAAAATGGGAAAGATAGAAATGCAACCGGATCAGGAATGATTGCTGTCGATGAATCCGTTCTCAAGGAGTATTTAGAATTAAGGAACTGGGGGTCGCTTACAAATGATTATATAATTGTCAAACTGGATAACTCGGCGCCCGGTGATGGTTCTTCAAAGGAGTAGCAAAAAGCTGCAACGAGACTTTCAGGGCATCTCGTCCTGAAAAGAGAAATTGAGAATCGCAAGTGGATGGCTGGGTGCCGATGTGTTTGCGAATCTCCCCAACGCTAAAAAGCAACCGCGCTAAGGTCCGGGCGATTCTAAACTCACTAATCATGGTCTCGGTTATTTCTTATCCAACGCTGGTAGTAAAAAATCGTCCAGCGCACTCGGGAGCTTCATCATATCTTCTATTTCTTTCACCGTGCGGGGCGCAATGGAAGACAAGTGCTCATAACCATCTTTAGTGATCAGAAAATCATCTTCAATCCGGACTGCAATGCCCCACCACTTCTTGTCACATTTGGCGTTGTCAGGAATATAGATTCCAGGCTCGATCGTTATCATATTATTTTCTTCCAGAATTGACCCTGTTGGGTCATGCACATCCAATCCAATGTCGTGGGTAACGCCGTGGGGAAAGTATTTGCGGCCTTCGTTATACGACTTCGTAATACCAAGTTCGAGTAGTCCTTTATAAATTACTTCCACGCAAATCATATTCAGTTGCAAACGCGTTGCACCCGGCTTACAGATTCGCATTGCTTCCTCCTGAGCCGTTAAAACCAGCTCGTAAATTATTTTTTGTTCAGTAGAAAATGTGCCATTGATGGGAAATGTTCGAGTGATGTCCGCTGTATACCCATGGTACTCTGCACCGAGGTCCATCAGGATCAATTCTTTATTACTAACTTCTGGTTTATAGTTTTCAACATAGTGCAGGATGCAACCATTATGACCTGCACCTACGATGGAGGGATATCCAACATCCTCTGCCTGATATTTTTTGAATACAAATTCGTGAATGCCCTGAATCTCCCGTTCGGACATGCCCGGCTTCATAGCCTTTAACACCTCTATTTGACCCATACAGGATATTGAAACTGCCTTACGAACCATTTCAATTTCCTGCTTTGTTTTATTTCCCCGTAAAGTGCCTAACAGACTTTCAAGACTTTGAGTATCAAGATTGTTTTTTGAGTTCTCCTTCACTAACGCAATTTTATTTTTTTCTGGATAGCTGACTTTCTTTTTGAACTGAGATATGAGATCGTACAAATCTGAAGAGTCGGCAGGATCGTTTCTGACATCATTTTCAAAGTCTGTAAATAAAATCTTATCGAATTTTGAGAAGTCAACGTTATAGCGTTTGAACTCACTATTATTAAAAGCTTGTTGAAAACCAAGAATTTCTTTAGCTCCGGCGTCACCTAATCTTCGTCCGGTCCAGAGTTCCTGAAGTTCGTTCTTTGGTCGCGTGAAAAGGATTTCATCGTAAGTCCCACTGGAAGCTTTTTGCTTGTCTTTAAAAACAAACAGAATTGCATCGGTCTCCCGGTAGCCAGTCAGGTAAAAGAAATTGGGATCCTGGTGATAGGTATAATCAACGTCGTTGGCTCTATTGCGAACGGGATTTGCAAAAAACACGGCAACCGAGTTGGGGGGCAGTGTTTCGCGTAATTTTTGTCGTCTGTCTCTATGAAAGTCCTTGCCTAGGAAGTCGGAGGGAAGATCAGATCCCTGACCTATTACAATGATCGAATGCAGGGTTAATACAGCGAAAAGGAGAAAGCGCATAATGTAATTTTTAAATGGTTGCTAAAATATCAAAAGCCTTAGCCAATGTTGCCCTTGTGGTTACAATTAAATTATGTCGAGAAGCGACTGTTAAAGGATTAGCTTCTCCAAAATCAAAAACTCTAAATCCATCTTTGGCACACCAAATCTTTTATCAGGCAGAATAAAGGGTTTGGTTCCTGTTACGTCATATCCCCGTCGGATATACCAAGCAAGTAGTTCTTTTCTTCGCGAGATTACAGTCATGTGAATCTTCTTCAATCCTTGTCTCCGCGCTTCGGTTTCCCCAGCGGTTAATAATTTATTTCCAATTCCTTTTCCCTGAAGACTCGGTCGCACGGTCAGCATTCCCAGGTATAGTTTATCGCCGTCATTTCGCAACTCAACGCATCCTAGAAGTTCGTCATCTTCAATATATCTAAGTATGATCGTGCCGGGTTTATTCAGCGTCTCCTCGATTAATGAGATTTCCGTCCGTGTGCCATCAAGGAGATCGGCTTCCGTCGTCCATCCGGCTTTGGAACCTTCACCCCGGTAGGCAGAATTGACAAGCTCATTCAGCGCGCCAGCATCAGAGAGGGTGGCAGGTTTGATTTCGAAATTCATGGCAGGTCAAATATAACTCAGTTTCGCCTTCGACTTTATAAAATAGGCCTTTACACTTATAAAAACAGTCTTACTTTTGGTGAATAGCCCTATTTCTTTTAGGAGAGTAAATTATGAACTCTTTATCATCCACCGCTATTTCTCCTCGCAGACATGACCTTGACTGGCTTCGTCTCCTTGCGATTATTATCCTCTTGTTTTTCCATACGGGGATGTGGTTCAATTTATGGGACTGGCACGTTAAAAATGCCGAGCGAAGCGTCAGCTTTAACTATTGGATGATCTGGTTTCATTTCTGGCGTATGCCGTTGTTGCTTTTTATCTCTGGTGCCGGCACGTACATGGCGCTGGGGAAGCGCACTCCGAAACAATTTGCTGGCGAGCGATTCAAACGACTTTTTATTCCCCTCGTGTTTGGAATGTTTGTAGTAGTTCCACCTCAGATCTACTATGAGCACATAAGTGAATACAATGGATATTGGGACTTTTATAAGACAGTCTTTGAATTCAAGCCGTATCCCAAAGGAAGCTTCAGTTGGCATCACCTGTGGTTTATTTTGTACCTTTTTATCTATTCATTGATTGCGCTCCCCTTCCTGAATTATCTTCGTTCTGACAAGTCAATAAATTTTCGCGAAAGAGTTTACAAAATTCTGTCACGTCCAATTGCAATTCTGTTTGTGCCAGCGATAATTATTTTAATCACGCAAATAATTTTACGGCCCTTTTTCCCTAATGAAACGCATGACCTGAAGGACCTTGGGTTCTTTGTTTTTTATTTTCTCTTTTTCATTTTTGGAATGTTGTGCTATTCAAATCCGAATCTCTGGGAATCGGTCGGAGCCAATCGCAAGTTCTTATTAGCGGCATCTGTATTTATTCTTATTCCTTTCTACGCAGTCTATTTTCATTTCAGGGGAATAATTGTTTACCCCTGGTCAGAAGATACAATAGAAACAGCATTTGATGTGATTGGAATTTTTCTCAGCTGGTTTACTGTGATTACCGTGATTGCTTATGGTCAGCACTACCTCAATAAACCTCATCCGGTGCTGAAATACATTAATGAAGGTCTTTATCCATTCTACATTTTACATCAAACGGTTATTATAGCCATCGGATATTATATCTGTCAGATGGATTTGAGTATTGGGGTCAAATTTTTTACAATCGCATTACTGACACTTGCATGCTGTTTGATTTTTTACTCGCTGGTAATCAGAACAAATAACGTGATGCGGTTTTTCTTTGGATTGAAGTCAAAGAAAAAAGCAGAATAGCCAGAAAGAAATACATTAAACAGTTAAGAAAATGGATTTTTGCAACGAAAGGGCGCAATTTGACTGACTTCTTTATAAAATCTTTATGCCCCTCCTTCATTATTTGATGCGATAATTGTAATCAGAAGTCCGCCAATCGGAGATCCAACCGGTTTTGTGGCAGATCTTGTGAAAGATGAAACAAGGATCATAGCATCGATCATTGTGCGGTTTTGAGCTATGAAGACTCGCAAAAATGCTATCTTCGTCATATGAAAATAGCGGTGATAATTATTGGAATACTGGCGATGCCGGCGATTATTTTTGGAGCTCTTCTAAAGATACTTCACTTCCCAGGCGCAAACCTTTTTTTATTAATAGGTAGCATTGCGTCTATACTATTTATCCCCCTTTTGATAATTTATTTGGTTTGGTATAGAAAGACTTCCTTGTAGTATTCCCTCATGAGCATGCAGGCAAGGTGCAGGAATATTAGGCATCCAAATCCCTCAACTCAAAATCCTTACCTTTTCCAAACTTAAACGTATCCTTAAGTTTATAACGCTCAAGCGTCGTGAGATCTTTCACGGCAAAATCGCCGTTGGATAATATTCTCTCCACTTCAAACTCATACTTGTCACCGTAGTTGACAAGCCTGTATTTTTTTCCTACACGCAGCACATCAAATGATAATCCAGCCATTATAGATCTTCCTCCCGTTCAAGCATTAAAATAGAAGCTTGTGGAACGATGAAATATTTGTCGTTCTCATACAACACTTCTATTGCGCCCTTCTGTAAAAAGATTGCCAGGTCGCCCTCATGAGCCTGCAACGGCAGGTACTTGACAGAATCGTCCTTTCCTTTCCATAGATCATCCTCATCAGTTGGCATCGGCAGCGGATACCCTGGCCCTACTTTTATTATATAGCCACGCTGTATTTTTTCCTTTTCGCGTACACTTGCCGGTAAGTAAAGCCCGCTCTCTGTGGTTTCCGATTCGCTCGCGGGCCGGATCAGAACACGGTCACCAACCACGATGAGTTTTTTGAGTTTGTTATCTGGAGTTAATTTCATTGTTGGATCACGTTAAAAAAACAAAAAAAGTCTTAAGTAAATAGGACACACAGGAAACATAGTTGCCTGGACACTCTCTATGTCTTCTAATGTGTCCTAGGTGTTTAAAAAATTAAAAAAGCTGCCCCTGCTCCTTATCCTTCGGATCTTCCACATCTGAGGTATACAGTGGCAATCTGTTTATCGTGTTCGCCAGCATCGCATTCTCCGTAATGATCCCTTTCTGGTTTGCATCATTATTCAGCTTTGTTGTATCAATCTCCAATTCCTTGATATTAATCTGCTTTGCACGCTTCTCAATAGGCGGATTGATCTTCTCAGCTTTTTCAAACTCATTAACTTTTTCGAGAATATCTTTTGGAAGATCCGCTTCTCCCCGATACACTAGTTCAAGGAACTGCTTCGCAAAGAAGGCATCGATCTGAATCCTGCGTTTTGATAAATGAGCAAACTTTCCAAGCACACGGCAAATATTATCACGTTCCTCCGGACTTAGTTCTTGTGCAAATTCATACTCTTCGATGGCCTTGAGACTCACAATGATCGGTTCAAGTGCATCGACAGAGATGATGTAGACAGTATAATCCGGCAATCTGTAAATGAATGTTTCAAGTGTCTCCAGTGTATTTGTGGGAACGACAAGAAAGATCTCTCTTCTTACATTCTCCTCCTTTGCATACTTCTTTACGGATTCCGTTTGATTTTTAATGTAGGAAGGAAAATTTGACAGATCATCACTCGCCGGACTCTTTGCGTCAAACACAACAAACTCATCAATGATCTTTATCGTGTTGTCAGGCTCACCTTTAAATGGAACTTTATCAATATATTCTACAGTATACTTTGCGCAAATTGTCCTGATTGCATTGCTGACTCTATCTTCATGGTTCGACCATGTTTCTTTTTGTCTCTTCAAACGAGCGATCTCCTCATTTTTTCTTTCCTCCAGTTCCAGATCACGATCACGCTGGAATTTTTCCTGAATCTGTTTTAACGACGCAACAGAATTGGAATGTTGCTCGCGTCTGTGCTGTTCATCTTTTTTTAGATTGCCGTTATCATCGCGGAGTTCACGGACTTCTTTCTCAAAGCTTTCGAGTTTTGCCCGCGTGGTCGCCAAATCATTTGATAACTCGGTTCCTCGGCGTAAGTATGCTTTGTTATCTGTGGTAAGCGAGGTCACAAGATTTTGCAGATCTTCAATTCTCTTCGTAAGACTTTGTTCAGAATTTTTTAACACTCCAGCTTCCGTTGCAAGCCTGACATTCGTTTCCTGAAAGCCCTTTCCGGCAGCCTTTTCAAGAGAATAATTATTTTCCAGCTTGGAATTTTCTACACGCAAGTTTTCAATCATGGAAATGAGCTTCTGCAAATCTCCACTCGCATCAATCACCTGGTTCTTTACTTCGCCCCACTGAAAAAGCCTTCCGAAAAACCCGATGTTCTTCAGGCTTTCAAAAAGGACTTTTATTCTGTCAAAATTGATCTCCATAGTTTATTGCTCCTACACTTTCCGATTTAACCTCCGATCACCTACTTCAGATTACCGATCATCTAAAATTCTATTAGGAGTTGTCCCTTTTCCACAGTATCTCCTTTCTTTACTTTTACATTCTTCACGATTCCTTCCCCTGGCGCTTTGATAATATTCTCCATCTTCATCGCTTCAAGAACCAGTAATGGATCTCCTTGCTTAACTGCATCTCCGGCTTTCACTCTCAAATCGATGATCAGCCCTGGCATGGGTGCTTTTATAACATTAACCTTTCCGGCAGCCGTTGCGTTCATTCCCATCTTCTCCAGCAGAATATCAAACTTGTCGCGGAGTTGGATGCAGTAATTAATTCCATTAACCTTTACGTCGACTGTCTTTGCTTCTCTATCGATTTTTACGATTTCGGCCGGATACCCCTTTTCCTTATATAGAATGTGGTAATGTCCATTATCCAATGCCGTCACATCCCACGAAAGTGGATTGCCATTTACCAGCCAATTTTCCTTGTCGGGGACAATTTCAAATGACTTTCCGTTTACCAGTGCTTTATACATGATGTCAAAAATAGGATGTGTGACGGTGGTTTAGTTTAAAATCATGAAATTTGTTTCGAACTGACTGCAATACGTCAGGAATTCAATACACCTCAACTAACGCGTGAACTGGAAAACCCTTCTTTCTGCCAACCGACTCGGTCAACCGTCAACTTCTTCAGAATCGTATCGAAGTGCCTTCGAAATGGATTATGACAGGATTATTTTTTCACATCCGTTTCGCCGCCTGCAAGACAAGACTCAGGTACACCCGTTACCGGAGCATGATTTTGTTCACACACGCCTGACTCATAGCCTTGAAGTTTCAAGCGTAGGTCGTTCGCTTGGAAAAAAAGTCGGTGAGAAGATCATTGAACGCAATCCTGAATTGAAAGATGAATTTACACTTTTTGATTTTGGCGCCATTGTTGCCGCTGCGGCGTTGGCCCATGATCTTGGCAATCCTCCCTTCGGTCACGCTGGTGAAGACGCTTTCTCGGATTTCTTTCTGGAAAATAATAGATGGAAGGATAAGATGACTGAGTCGGAATGGATGGACTTGATAAAATTTGAAGGCAATGCGCAAGGGTTTAGAATTCTAAACCAGGGCGAATACGGAATGAAGCTTACTTGTGCTACGCTCGGGGCGTTCACGAAATATCCTTGTCCTGCCTTTTTTCCATCGCGCGATAAATCAAAAAAGAGTCAAAAGAAATTTGGATTCTTTCAGAGTGAGCAGAAATTATTCATGGAGCTCGCGGAACAACTGCAGTTGAATTCAGTTGGAGGCGCGTGGAGTAGACATCCACTTGCGTTCTTGGTGGAGGCTGCCGATGATATATGTTACAGCATCATTGATCTTGAAGATGGCTGTCGGCTTGGTTTGGTTAGCTTCGAAGAAATTATAAATCTGCTTGCGCCTATCTTAAAAGATAAACTGGATCGTAAGAAACTTGCAAGCGACCAAAGCCTCAATAAAAAACTTGGAACGTTACGGGCACTTGCAATTGGTGAGCTGATCGATACGTGCACGGCGGTTTTTCTAAAACACGAAAAAGAGATCATAGCCGGAACATTCGATCATGCGCTGACAGACTTGTGTGAATACGAACACGCATTGAAAAAAATTACAGAAGTCTCTGTGCAAAAAATTTATCGCGCGCGCCATGAACTTCATCCGCTTCTCCGATCTTTGCGCCCAGGGCCTCGTCAAGGGCAAGCGCGTGTTCATTCGCGCTGACCTGAATGTTCCGCAGGACG
>JBBRFP010000013.1:0-15045 GCA_038241465.1 Cytophagales bacterium
GCCACAAGACCGCAAAAGTAGCCTATTTCCGACATTTACACACTATGGTCAAATGCACAGGTGTGTATCGATGTAGATGAAAATCAAGGGGAAATAGTTGCCCGAAAAAACCGCCTACCGATAAGGGTTGGTAGGACATGGGATATCGTAGAAAGTCCTCGTAATGGTTATCCCAAGAAAATAATAAGTATCATAATCAAACTTGTTTCCATACTGGTAGGTCTTCGATGAAAGATCTGCATTTGAAACATTGTCCAGGTAATCAAAAAATGTTTTTCGTACCCCAAACTCCATTGCGAGATAGTATTTGGGATTTAAGACATACTTCACTCCTCCACCGAACGGAATGGACATCTGCACATTACTGTATTGTTCCGTTTTCTGCGGAACAGCTGAGATGTTAAACAACGCAAGGCCCGCGAAAAGATAAGGCGTAAATCGTAACGGACGCTTTGAATCTCTCCAATCCAGAAAGTGATATTCATAAACTCCAGATAGCTCTGATAAAAAAATATCGAACGAAGCATTCCGCTTTACGGCAAACGCATCAATAGGCGCATCCTTATCGCTTGCACTCAATTGCCCGAACGTAAGTGAAGCTCTGAAGCTAACTACCTTACTCACGTTTGAGCGATAGAAAATGGTAGCCGCTGGCTTCGAGAAAGAAAAGTTATATGACTGGACTAGGTCGCCCGTATAATTAAATGTTCCTATGCCAAATCCTACTTCGGAACGTTGGGTTATTTGCGCGAACCCTGCTGTGGCCGTAAGGAAGAAGAGAATTCCAACAAAAAGACTGGAAGGTTTTTCCAGCAACATCATCTGAATTTTGCTCGGTGATAGTTAGGACTGATGATGTAAGTGAGCATGACCCTCGTTACCATATATAGATCTTTCTCATTCTTACCGCCCCTTTTATTGTCAGGGTATTCATGGCCATAGCCAGCTTCAACATTCACTCCTGCTACTCCTGAGGGGGTTGGATTTGCAGGCATCCCCGGTATTTCATTGGTGCGATACGACAACGCCTGTGCCAGCGGACTAGACAATTTTGGAAGACTTACATAGTTGGCGCTTACGTCATCCAGATAATCAGTAAAGGTATAACGGATCCCTATGTCTGCTGAAAGATCCATCGACTCATTGAGTCGGAAGCGAGCTCCAATACCAATAGGAATTGCAATCTGGAAAAGAGAATAAGGTTTGATACCATAATTAGCATCCGATGTTGAGAGTTGAGAATATTGCCCTTCCGTTCCTAATGGCTGAAGGTCTACCCACTCACCTGCTTGAGCAAGGGCATTGCCTTGAAGGTCTTTTGCAGGAGCAAGTGCTTGCGGGTTCATCAGGAATCCAGCAACACCAACATACATATATGGGGTCCACTTTACGCGACTCATATACGTCTGTGTGTTTTCAAACAGATCTAAAACTGCCACGACTGAAAGCTCTTTGATTTGATTTCTGAAAGAAAGATTTCTTTTGGAACGGAAAACACCATTGCTTGCATCCCCCGCGTCGGCTGATTCTTCATCAGAGCCCTTAAGCGTTCCAAACATAAATTGTGCCTGAAGGGAATAACGAGGACCGAACCGATGTGTATATGAAACGCCTATGCCGGGTTTTGTAAATGAAAGATCCGTACTGATCCTGCTGGGCGATGGTGAAAGATCACCATAGTAATTCAGAGCGTTGAGCGAAATGCCAATCGAGTTGTAGACTTTCTGCCTCCCAAAAGCAGACTTTCCACCACGATAAGCACCCATCCGCTTATTACTTTTTTTGAGCCCTTTACGGTTAATCTGAGCGTGACTCGTCTCGATACCAGCCAATAGCAGGACGCAAATCAACATATAACACAACTTTCTCATAGTGAAGACTTTTGAGGAAAAACAAATGTATAAAATTAAATACTCTTTGTCACAGCATTCATCCTCAAGAAGTTGCCGAAGTAAGCGGCTAACAACCGGATAGTCAGTTCCGTATATCCAATCCCCAATTGAGTTTCTGCCTCAGTGTCTTGAAATAATGCTGGCCGGGGAGCTGTATAATGTGAGCTTTGAAGCGCTCCTTTTTGATCTTAAGCTTCACGCGTTCATCAACCGTCTCGAACCGTGAATCGAGAGAAACGAGGAATTTCTTGCTTCTACCCTCGATTCTGAAGGATAATTCCGATTGGTCGGAGACAACAATAGGCCTGGCGGTCAGGTTATGGGGACTAACCGGTGTGACCACAAAACTCTCTGACTCTGGAAAAACCAATGGCCCTCCACAGCTAAGTGAGTAACCTGTCGATCCGGTCGGTGTCGAAACGATCACCCCATCAGCCCAGTATGAGTTTAATAATTCACCGTCTACGGAAACGTGTACGGTAATCATTGACGAAGTGTCCTTCTTAATAATAGTGAAATCATTTAACGCAAAATTTAAACCTGGGAAAATTTTGGGCTCAGAAACCAGAGACAACATCACACGCTGATCGACAGAAAATCTCTTGTGAAAAAGATTATCCAGTGCCATTTCTATTCCATCTCTGCTCAGGGTAGCAAGAAATCCGAGTCGGCCTGTATTGATCCCAAGAATTGGAGTCTCGCTCTTCCCAATGTATGTCACCGATTCAAGCAGCGTGCCATCACCGCCGATGGAAAGAAAAAAATCAAGTTTGTTTAAATTATCGCCATGCTCAAAGACATTCATTTTGAAGTCCTGATGTGACTTAAAAGTTTTGTAAAATTTCGAGGAGACGAATATTTCCGCATTGTGCTTTGTCAGCAGCGTAAGGACTTGCTCCATGAAGAGCGGGGATTTTTGCTGAAAATCTTTTCCATGTATCCCGACGCGCATTATTCAATCGTTAAAGACGAAAGACGAAAGATGAAAGCTTGAGTTTGGGTTAAGGGAGACGTCTCCTTAATAAAAAATGATCGTAATCGTTGAACGTCCGCCTGATCAAGTTGATGGGAAATTCTGTTACACATCATAAATTAAATATAGCCTACTGAAAATGCTTCAGACGAATCACTTCATCCTGCCGCAAGAACCTCCAATGACCGCGAGACAAATCTTTCTTATCAAGGGTAGCGTAAACCGACCTGTCTAGTTTTGCAACCTCGTAACCAAGCGCTTCAAATATTCTCCTGACTACGCGGTTCCATCCGATGTGAATTTCAAGTCCGACAGTCTTTCCATCTTCTCCCACAATTGCTACATCATCGACCATTGCTTTGCCTTCTTCAAGGCGAACTCCATCAACGATCTTTTGAAAATCGGCTTTGGTAATAGGACGATCCAATTCAGCTTTGTAAATCTTTTTTACATTGTGTTTTGGATGGGATAACTTTTCAGTGAGATCTCCATCATTCGTCAATAACAAAAGACCTGATGTATTTCTGTCTAATCTCCCCACCGGGTAAACCCGTTCCTTACATGCGCCAGCAATAAGATGCATTACCGTGTTTCGTTCTTGAGGATCATCTGTTGTTGTGATGAATCCTTTTGGCTTATTTAATAAAATATATACCGGCTTCTCCGCTTTTAGTCGTTTACCGTCATGACGAACATCGTCCGTACGTTTTACTTTAAAGCCCAACTCAGTAACAACCTGTCCATTTACTGAAATAAGCCCAACTTTGATCATCTCATCTGCTTCTCTGCGCGAACAGATTCCACTATTAGAAATAAATCGATTCAAACGAATAAGGTCATCTCCTGGAAGCACAGATTCTTCATAAGGTCGATCGGTGCGTGGTCGCTTCCCTGAAATGAATGATTTCTTATCAGCCCTTGCAGTAATATCTCTTCTGTCATCAAAGTTTCTGCGTGGGGAGTCTTTGCCCGTTGACTTTGCGTTGTCAGAATAATCCTTTCGTAAGCCTCTTTCCTTTTGATCATCCCGTGAAAACGATTTAGGTTTTCTGTCGGTAAATTCTTTGGGTTCTTTTTCAGAATCAAATGAACGTGGCGCAGTGGATGCTTTATCTTTGAAATCCCGCTTTACAAATGGCTTTCCCTTGTCTCCAAAAGACTTAAACGGGGGTTTACGATCTGAAAAACTCCCCCTTCGATCCGATGAATCTTTTGATCCCTTTTCAGAATTATATGGTCTCGTCCCGCTCCCTTCTTTGTTTTTGAACTCTTTCTTAACAAAAGGTTTACCCTTGCCACTAAATGATTTGAATGGAGGTTTGCGATCAGAAAATTCTCTTGGTCCCTTTTCTTCACCTGATGATCTTGGTGAAGAACTGTCCTTATCCCTAAAATCTCTTTTTACAAATGGCTTGCCCTTCTCACCGAAAGATTTAAACGGAGGTTTGCGATCAGAAAAGCTGCTCTTCTTTTTAAAAGAAGATCCACCTTCTGACTTTTGGTCTCTCTCTCCCGGTTTACTCTTCTTAAACTTCTGGGCTTTGTTGGTTGTAGGGCCGGAAGTAGTACGGAATCGACTTTTTTGTGCCATGATTATTACAAGTTAGGCACAATCGGCCTTGAAAGGAAATAGGCTATTGATTTTCCGGGGTGTCACCGATGGTGTTGACCTCTTGCGAAAAATCTTTTGGTGTCGGCAATTCGTTCAACTCACTGATACCAAAGTATTCCATGAACTTAGGACTTGTCCCGTAAATTAAAGGTCGACCGACGCCATCACCTTTACCCTGAATTTCAACCAATCCTTTTTCAAGTAATTTTTGTACCGCGTAATCACAATTAACTCCGCGGATTGTTTCAACTTCAGTTTTCGATACAGGTTGTTTATAGGCAATTATCGAAAGGGTTTCCATAGCTGAGGTGGAAAGTCTCTTCTTCGATTGCTGCTTAAGCATAATACCAATACTTGCCTGGTAAGCTGGTTTAGTTAAGAACTGATACCCGCCAGCTGCTTTATTTAATTGAAAAGCAAAATCTTCGTGTTCGTATTTATCCGTCAATCGTTGGATGGCTCCAAGGATATCATCTTCCGGAACATCCGCATTAAACATTTCTGTAAGGCATGAATTAAGCTCAGTCAGCTTAATAGGAGAAGGAGAACAGAATATCAGCGCCTCGATATGATTTTGTAGGAAGTCCAACGTAAGTTATTTCGTAGTGTGATTAATCGTGCTGCATCATTTTGGCTTCGATTGACTGCGTCGTGTGAGGCACAGCAATCAATCTCTCTTTAGGGATAAGCTTTCCAGTGACTGTGCAAATGCCGTAGGTTCTGTTCTTAATACGAACCAGTGCATTCTCAAGATTGGTAATGTATTTTAATTGGCGTGCCGCCAATTGACTAAGATTTTCTTTCTCCGCTGTTTCAGCTCCGTCTTCTAAGACTTTTGTGTTTCCGCCAGAAGTGCTATCGGTGCCGGCATCATTGTTACGATTGAGCGTTTCTTTTAGGATGCGAAACTCTTCTTTCGACTTTTCAAGTTTGCCTTTTATAAGATTTTCGAACTCAATAAGTTCATCATCACTATACCGTGTTTTGTCGTCCTGGGCGGAGGGTTTGTTCGCTTGTTTGTGTGCAATTGGCCGCTGCGTCAATGCCGGGAAGACATTTAAATTATGCTGTGGCTTCGGTACAACGGCATTGATTTTTGCCTCTGTTTTCCTTGCAACAGGTATCGCTTTTTGAATAGTCTTTTTGACCTCAGGTTCCTTTTTCGGCGTCTCCTTCTTGGCTACAACCTTGGCTACCACTTTCTTCACTGGCTTAACCACCACTTTTTTTGCAGGCACTTTTGCCTTTGCTGGCTTCTTTGCCTTCGGCGCAACCTTTGCCTTCTTCACTACTTTAATCGATTTTTTTACTGATTTCGCCATAATACTTAGCCCTCCAGTGATATGGGTTTAAAAAAGATGCGCAAAAATACGCGGCTCAGTCTAAAACAAAAAATATCACCAATTTAATTCCCCGATGGCCTGGGTCGCATTTCTCTGTACGCCTCCGACCGCCAACGCAGCGGCTAATTTGATTTAACAATAACCCTTTTTCGAAATGTCTTTACTGATCCCGAAGTATTAAAAATTTCAAACCAAATAATGTAATAACCCATTCGTGCTTTCGTGCCATCGTCGCGGTCACCTTCCCACCGCAGGGTACCTTCAACACCCAGTGTTTCATTCGTTGCAATGGTTTTTAATAAGTGACCTTGAACATCATACACTTTAACATTTGCAACAGGACTATTATCAAATCGGTATTTAATCTGAACAAAATTATTGATGCCGCCTTCTGGCGAAAAAATTTCAGGAGTAATTGATATGCTATTCTCATCAGCACTGGCATCTGTTCGATGCTGGGAATTAGGCAACCCGGGAGTTGCAAACCCCGACGACGAACTCGATGATGTCCAGTTGCGTGAATCATTTGAAGGCGCATTGGTTGAAATGCGCTCAAGCGAAACTCCCTCGTCACTTTTTATAAATACGGAATGCCAATCCTTTGAATACGAGACTTCATCGATGATCCTCCCGGAGTCATCGAGGATTGCTACAGATCCCTCGTCATCACTCAGACCAGGTAAAAATGTTTTGTACAAATTCCCTTCTCCATTGACTGGATACTGTGACTTGATTATGGCGGGGCTCGTTGTGATAACAAACAATGACGCCGGGGTAATCAATAGATCTTCTGTAAATAACAACATCACATTTTTTAAGATGCCGTTATCGCTGTTTCCAAGTTTCCAGTTTTTAAGATTTATAAATTTATCAGAAGTATTATTTATTTCCACAAAGTCAACGCCACCTGATCTTGGATTAAAGAGGATTTCATTCACCACAAGGTCAAGACTATCGGCTGTTTCAGAGAGACCGAATATTAAAGACGATTCAGGGGTGACGTTTTTATTACAATCCAGGATATTCTTTGTATAAATGGTGTAGGGAAGTCTTGATGCAAGATCTTTTTCCAGCTTAACTATTATAGATCTGAGACTTTTATCGCGAAAAGATGTTTCTATAATCTGGATTGATGGTTGAAGTTGAAAATTCTCTAGCGTTAACGATGCTTTGTCAAGTTTTTCATTAAAATTCAATAAAACCTCCGTAGAAGATTGTGGAAAAACTGATAACAATAAGGGGCCCGAAATGTCGGGTTTATTAGCAAAAACAGCATTTTGCCGCCCGGGTGTTCCTCCACTCTTGTCTTCCGATGCCATCCAGTTATCATCTTCACCACATGGATTTGACGGATCTATTAACTCGAGGCTCCATCCACCTTGCTGCTTATCGGCATCACGATACCAATCAATCGTATAAGTAAGCGAGTCAATTATGAGATTCTCTTGATTCTTCAATACGACCGCATCCGTTTCATTATTAAGCGTAGGGAAATTCGGAAGTCCAATTGTCTTTCCCAATGTATTGAAAAGATTCATGGAGGAAGATGAGGTGATGATCCAATATTCACCAGGTAGAATGATTTGAGAAGGAAATACAGCGGTCGAACTTCCATCAGTCAGTTTCCATCCACCCACATTGAAAGGTGCATTACTTCGATTATAGATTTCTACAAATTCAGCCGCAGGCAGTCCTATTTGTGGTGACGGGTCTGGAAACAATTCTGTGAAGATGATATCCTTGTAGTGACTATCGATTCGTTCAAAAAATAGGCAACTTACGTTGGATGTCACCATTGTATTTCCTGAGAGGTCGCTTATTCCTTTTATTTGAAGTGAATACGTAACACCGTTTGTCATGGATGCTGGCAATGTCAGGTAAACTGTTTTTTGATCTGATGCAAGGTTGGAAACAATAGGAGAACCCAGGTTGACCACTAAATAATTTGAAGCAGTTATTGCCGATGTTCTTTCAAGAGGCTCAGAGAATTGAAGATTGATCTGATTCGCAGTTGGGGCAAAGGCGGAAATCACAGACGGTGCTGTTGTATCCGGAACTGGCACGCCCGTTACAATAAAATCATCAAACCAGAATTTATCTGAACGCGTTGACGTGTACGTGCATACTACACCAAAGTACGAAGATGTAGTATTGGTACTGTCAACAACGGACCCTTCCAATGAAAACGTTCCTGTCAATCCAACATCAGTAAACAACTTCCATTCACCGGTCTCGCTGCGTGTAACCCTGACTCTAAGCTTTACCATTGAAACATTGATTGCATCATCTGCTCCATCTATGATCTTCGTTTCGATTAAACCATTCTGACGGTATAAACTGACCTCGCGAGCTGTACCACCAGCCTTTACAAAATATCCTTTAAGTCCCCCGAGCAGGTTTTCCAGATCGGAGACGATGTAGATCCTAGCGTAGTTTGTCGAGCTGGGATTAAAATCCATTTGCAGGCTGAATTCCCAGCTTCCAGCATGAATGGCTCGGCTTGGAACAGACAAAAACGCCGATTCTGCTACAGCAGGGGCGGTTAACTTGAGCTTTCCCGTGACAACGCTATACTTCGGAATATCGCCTGACCACGCGGGATTGCCTGTGAAATTGCCATCGGAGAATGAATCAATAAACTGACCAGAGCAATACTCCGTTGAAAGAGTTGCTGCAAGTATTATAATGAATTTTAAATGCTTCATTTAACCAAAATATCATTTATAGTACTTTTGTAGATCTAAAAATTAAAACAGTCATGAAAATAGTTGTTGTCGGTGCTACCGGATTGGTGGGCCAGGAGATTTTGAGGGTTCTGGAAGAGCGCAACTTCCCGTTTGATGAATTGTATTTGGTTGCTTCCGCCAAAAGTGTTGGGAAGGAAATTGAATTTAAGAATAAGAGGTATACAGTGATTGGCATGCAGCAAGGCGTTGACCTTGCAGCTGATGTGGCTATTTTTTCTGCTGGCGGAAGTACGTCGCTGGAATGGGCTCCTAAGTTTGCGGAAAAGGGAACTATCGTGATCGATAATTCTTCAGCCTGGAGAATGGATCCCAACAAGAAACTGATTGTTCCTGAGATCAACGGACATGTGTTGAAAATTGATGACCGCATCATCGCCAATCCAAATTGCTCAACGATTCAGATGGTAATGGCTCTTGCGCCTTTGCATGTTAAATATAAACTCAAGCGAATAGTTGTTTCTACGTATCAATCTGTTACCGGCACCGGAAAAAATGCAGTGGAACAGTTGATGAACGAACGCAAAGGCCTCGATGGAGGAAAAGTTTATCCGCATCCAATCGATATGAATGTGCTACCGCACATTGATATGTTCCTGGATAACGCGTATACAAAAGAAGAAATGAAGATGGTAAACGAGACTCGTAAGATTCTTGGTGATAATTCAATTGGTGTGACGGCTACTACCGTTCGTGTTCCGGCAATTGGTGGACACTCTGAGGCTATCAACGCTGAATTCTATAAAGAATTTGATCTGGCAGAAGTTCGTGACATTCTTGAAAATACTCCTGGTGTTATTGTCATGGACGATGTTAAGAACAACGTTTATCCAATGCCCATCACGGCGCACGGAAAAGATGAAGTGTTTGTCGGAAGAATCCGTCGCGATGAGACTCAACCAAAGACGATCAACATGTGGGTCGTCGCTGATAACCTGAGAAAGGGCGCTGCAACCAACGCCGTGCAGATTGCAGAGTTTATGATGGAGAAGAATTTGGTCTATTAACAATTGTAAAAAGTGGTTAGTAAAGTGGCTCGCCGCTAGATGAACAAGTTTGTTCCGTTAGCTGCGAGCCACATTTTACTTTTTACAAAATTAATTTTACTTAACAGTCGCAGGCACCGCCTCGGGGTGTTTCACATATCTCTCAAAGAACTCGATCACCCTTAGCATATGATCCATCATTCTACCAGGATTTCCACTACGTGTGAGTTCATGTCCTTCTTTCGGATAACGAACATATTCAACAGGCTTACCTAAAATCTTCAAGCTCTTGTAGAGCATTTCGCCCTGGATAATTCCGGTTCTGAGATCCTGATCGCCATGGATAATCAATAACGGTGTATTAATATTTTTTACATACGTGTAAGGGGATTCGGAATCAAGAAGTTTTTTGGTTTCGGGCTCCCAGGGATATCCACCGAAGTCATTTGGTACCAGACTCCAGGCATTTCCTTCCCCCATGAAGGTGGTCAATTCATAAACTCCTCGTTGAGCGTTTGCTGCTTTGAATCGGTTGTCATGGCTGATGATCCATGCTACCATATAGCCTGCATAACTACCGCCTTCGATTACAAGTTGATCCTTATCAATCCATGAGTTTTTTGCGATTGCATCCTCAAGGGCGCCAAGTATGTCACCAGCGGGGCCATTTCCCCAATCTTTGAAATTAGATTTCTTGAATTTATCTCCATAGCCACCACTGCCTCGTGGGTTACTGTACACCAAACCATAACCCCAACTGTTTTCCAACTGATACTCATGCCACATTCCAAAAATCCCTGGCCCCCACATAGCAGTTGGTCCACCATGAATATTAAGAAGGGTGGGATACTTCACTCCATCTTTTTTTCCAATTGGCTCCTGAACCCAGTATTGAACCCTTGTGCCATCAGGACGAGTGATCCAATATTCTTTTGGCATGCTGATTAGCTTGTCTTTTATCCATCCTTCATTCAGCTTCGTGAGTTGGCGATTAGATTTATCCTTGACATTATATAAATAAACTTCCCATGGATTTTTTGTTTCTGTGTACGCATAAACAATTTTATCGCCCCTCAGGTCAAAGTCATTAACCCCACTTTCTTTTCCAATGAGTTTCGCGGGTTGCCCACCTTTGGCAGGAATGCTGTAAAGTGGGATCGATCCTTCCGTTTGAGAAGTAAAATAGATTGTTTTGCTGTCTGCGGAATAAGTAGCACGGCCTGCATCACGATCCAATGCGCCCGTCAGCATTTGTGGCGTTCCTCCGGTTGAAGCCACCGTTGCCAAAATCGTTTGTGTTGCATGTCGACTGTTTCGAACATCCTGGGCAGAAAAAATAATTTGTGTTCCGTCTGGTGAATAGCCTGGCCCTGAAATGCTGTATCCTTTCCAGGTCAGGAATTCTTTTGCGGTCTTCGTGCTAACATCAATTGTCCAGAGGTCGCTATCAAGTTCACGATCCGGATGAATGTTATAGACCTTCGATGAGCAGATTATTGTCTTACCATCGGGCGACCAATCTGGATCTTGAAAATCCTGAAAGCCTGTTGTAAGCTGCTCTGCTTTCTCATCTGATCCGATTGTTTTTACGAAGAGGTGAGCGAAATCTTCATCCGGTGATAAATTCAGTTCTCCTTGAAAATTCTGACGGGTTAATATTCTTGGATTATTTTCGCTTGTATTCCTGGCAAGCCAAGCACGAACTTCTGCAAGTGTCCCATCAGGGTTTGTTGCTGTCTTCTTTTTTTCATCAGCTTTCATCGCTTTGAAGTTGGGTTCATCCCCTAGTGTTCGGCCTGGTCGTTCATACGTCCACGGGGTTTTCCCTTCGATCATATAAGAGGGGATCGAGGAGGTATATAACATCTTCTTTCCGTCGGGTGACCATTTTGGATTCCCCGCACCGTTCTCTGATTTAGTAATTGCATGGGCTTCGCCCCCGTTCAATGGCAATACCCAAACCTGCGACTTCTCTCCGTCTACCCTGACGAAGGCGATTTGCTTTCCATCGGGTGACCATTGTGGCTGTCCATCCATTTTATCTCCGTATGTCAACTGCACTGGTTGGGCACCTGTTATCAAGTCAACCAAATAGAGATGCCTTGTATAGTAGTATTCATTCTCATTTTTCAAAGCCTTCCGCGCGACAATCATTGCTGCTTTTGTACCGTCGGGAGAAATTTGAATCTGCTGGGTTGTCGCAATCTTCATCAGATCACCAGCAACGATTGGTTTTTTATCCTGTCCAACTAAGAGACCAGGAATAAATAGAAGAAGAAACAGGTAGGCTTTCATAATGTTGGGTCTTGCGCATCTAAGGTGACAGGAATAATCAAATTGTAAAATACCTTTCACGTAATTAAATGTGGAAGTGCTCGTGCTCTTTTTGGTATCGACATATTTATCGAGAACGGTTTCGTCGGAGTATCTAATGCTATTTAGGTATTGGAGGCGCCCCGTCAGGGATATACGGTTTATAAATTTCCTTGCCTTTTCTCTTATCAAACTCTGCCCGGATATCCTTGCGTAATTGTTCACTCTCAAAAAGATCAACCATCGTCATACCAAGTGATTTTGCTGCAAAGACCATTCCCTTATGGCCAATTGACATGCCGCCACACGCTACAACCGACCATCCGTGCCAGGCAGTGTTCGCAGGAGCAGTGGTTGCCTCAAGCGTAATTTCAGGAACGATCCAGCTGATATCACCAACATCGGTTGAGCCTCCCTGTGGTGTTTCTTTCGTTTCTTTCAATGGATGAATTGTTCCATCAAGGCCCGTTTGTTCTCCACCCTGCGCTTCCTGAATCTTTTTTGCAAACGCGATTTCTTCAGTCGTATAAGTAATTGGCCCAACTATCTCAATGTTCTTCTGCAGGGTTTCGGCTCCCTTTCTGTTTACCAAAAGTTCGTAGTCTCCGGTTTGAATTTTAACACTGGCTTCAACTCCTGCAATTATGCCTGCTCCTCTGGCGATTTCTTTTACTCGCGTGAATACTTCATCCACTCCCGTTCGCTTTGAGTCACGAACCCACATCCAAACTTTTGCATATTCCGGAACGACATTAGGAACATCTCCTCCTGATACAATCGCATAATGCATTCTCACGCTCGGGCGAACGTGTTCACGCAACAGATTCACTCCATTTGTGAAAGATTCCAAACCGTCAACTGCACTTCTGCCATTCCATGGATCCAGCGCGGCGTGGGCTGCTTTTCCTTTGAACTCAACAACAAAATCAATGATTGCCTGCGAGCTCTGAGTATTAGCATTTGTTTCGGTCGCCGGATGCCAGTCGAGACAAACATCAACATCCTTGAAGAAACCTTCCCGAGCCATATAGATTTTCCCACCTACTGCTTCTTCCGCGGGTGTTCCATAAAAACGGATCGTTCCTTTTATTTTTCCTAGCTGCATCAATTCTTTGATTGCAACAGCAGCTCCGAGGCTTCCGGCGCCAAAAAGATTATGGCCGCAGCCATGTCCTGCCGCACCTTTTTCTAATGACTCGCGGGTGGCTTGTGCCTTTTGAGAAATTCCTGGCAATGCATCAAACTCGCCCATGATCCCGATAACCGGTTTTCCTGATCCATACTCTGCAGTGAAAGCCGTTGGCATTCCCGCTACACCGCGTTTTACATTGAAGCCCTGCAATTCAGCGTAGTCAGCCAATTCCTTTGAAGATTTATATTCTTTTAAAGCGGGCTCAGCGTAAGCCCATATTTTATCACTGATGGCTATCAGTTCTTGTTGATGCTTATCAACAGATTTGATAACAATGTCTTTGCTGGGATTGGTTTGCTTGCTTTGGGCTAAAGCTGAAAGCAGTCCACTGATAAATAAAAGAGTCAGTACCGAGAATTTCATAAGTTTAATTTTATTGATTCGTTTGATTTCTTTTCAATCCTCAGTATTTCAGATTTTACCAGTTACTGCTGAATTTTGCGTCAATGAAAATCTAAAAGTCCCCAGTCGCTCCTCCACCCCCAAAGCTCCCTCCACCACCCTGAACCTTCGCATCCACAGATTGATTGCCACCCATCGTTTGTGAAATCACAAACGCTTCCAAATTCATGTTTGCCCATTTTTCACTGAGAAGATTATCACGGGTGAATCCGTTTCTGATGATCTTGAGGTAATTCAATAAAGCGATTGAAATCAACAACAAAACACCGCCGGCAATAGTCAATGTGATCTCAGGGTGGCCGAGACTAAAGTAGTATTTAAAAGTAAACACTGAAGCTGCCAATACAATGAGGCTAATCCGAAGTAGTACAAGATCCTTATTCTTAATCCCGAGATACAGATATGCAACAGGAATGATCACGGTAAGTGCGTAAAAGATATATGCAAATGGGATATCCTGACCTTCTTCAAGGGAAAGATTCATCAGGCCAATGCTGAGCTCCCGCACAACCAAATAGTTTCCACCAAGATATACTAACAACA
Organism: Cytophagales bacterium; assembly: GCA_038241465.1. Taxonomy (GTDB): domain Bacteria; phylum Bacteroidota; class Bacteroidia; order Cytophagales; family Cyclobacteriaceae; genus ELB16-189. The sequence goes on from JBBRFP010000013.1 coordinate 14,001, forward strand.
GACTGATAGCCTCCACGATAATGAGGTTGCTTCGCCAGATCTTAAGCTCGTTGTTCGTTTTCAATTGTTTTGTGTAGAAATAAACAGGCGTAAATCCGGCGATAAACAGAAAGGGAATAATCTGCTGAAAGATGCCACCCATGTTATAAAATTCAAAAAATATAATTCCGGCCATGGACAATACCGCAGCTAATGTGACGAGCAGGTCAAGATATCGTATGGCAGCAAGTGTGAATACGATAAAACACGACCATAAGATTACGTGTGGATTGAAATCCGTAAGTCCTCCTAATCCCATAATAAGAAACCCACAGGCATGATAAAGCAACGCCTCTGTCAGTCCGGATTTATAATGATGGTTCGAATCGATAAAGAGTTTCTCTAAAACAAAAATGGATGCAATTGAATAGAGGATCGCCGCAATGGATAAAATAACTTCTCCACCATCCGCAAATATCAAAAAGAAAAACCCGGTTACTCCACCCAATGCAAGTAACGTGGCAACGAATAGTATCACTCTAATCATCATGTTAGGATGATAAAATGGTGTTTTATAAGCTTCTTGTATCCCAATGAATTGCTCTTTTTCGATAAAGCTGCTTTTAAGCCATCGCTTTGTCTCCTTTATCACAGCAAGGTTATAAACATTTGTTTCGTTATAGGCGCTGTTCATTGTTTCTGGGTAAAGTGATTTCTGTACTTAATGAGAAAATAAACAAACGCTCCACACGAAAGCATAGAATAAAGAAACCAGAACTCAATTACATCTCCCATCACTAACCCAAGTAGATAGGTTGTAGCGATGTAGCCCGCAATAAATCCATAAAGTAGAAACAAGAACGAGCGTTCCCATCTCGCGATGTAATACGCAAACCCACAACCGGCATAGATCATCAAAATGTACAAGGCCGTAATTTGTCCTATAAATAGCCCCACAACTGACCCGATAAAGAAAATAAGTGTACTGAAATTAAGATAGGTAAAAGTGAAGTGTTTTTTAATACCTCTTTTATCCAATACGATAGCAATGGCCGCAAGCGAAGCT
>JBBRFP010000014.1:0-14212 GCA_038241465.1 Cytophagales bacterium
CTCCAGCGGTTAAAGAGCAAGCATTGTAAAGATCTGACAGCAAAAACAGATTGTGGGCAATAGAATCTACATCTTTTTTATATATGTAAGTATTGAAGATTCGAATAAAAGGATCTAACTAATGAGTGCTTTTAACAGGCAACGAAATCTCCAATTTCTCCCAATAAACTACAATCTCACCCTCTGAATTATCATCAGCCTCTACTACATAACGCAGTCGCTCCTGATTATTTTCTTCAACTTCCGGTCTTACTTTTACACGCACCAGATCGTCCTTTGGATCATATTTATCGGTAAGATGTTGTTTCCAATTGTGATTGATAATTACCGTCCATTCATCCTTTCCTGGAATTGTAAACAATGCATACGTACCGGCTGGAATCTCTTTGCCACCAATCAAAAGTGTTTGATTAAATTCGATACTCGTTGCCATGTGTGCGCCAGTGACCCATACTTTATCATAAGGAACCAGTCCACCCCAAACGATTCTCCCTCTCACGGCGGGTGAATGATAGGAAATCTTGATCTCAGTGCCGCCCACCTTTCCATCAGCTTGTGCAGGCAGGCTTCCCTTCAAGGTATCAGGTTCAGATTGAGCTGAAATTACAATGACATCAGATTTTGTCTTGTCAGGACTCTTTGATGTTTGTACATCCTCGGTTTTATTATCCGTTTGTTTGTTCCCACACGCAGCGAAAAGAAGTGCAATCGCAAGAGAAAGAATAATGTTAGGTTTGTTCATATACTACTCTCATTTAGATTACATTAAAATTAACTCAACGCTGCTTGACTATTTCCAGTAAGTATACTTGCTGGCCCTAACGATCCTATCCTTATCGCATGCCAATCATCACTTCACTTTTAAGAACCTGGCGTTTATGGCAACTACTACGGTACTTACACTCATCAAGACAGCACCCGCCGCGGGACTCAACATAATGCCCCATTTGTAAAGCACGCCCGCTGCCAAAGGTAACGCTATAACATTGTAACCCGTTGCCCACGCAAGGTTCTGAATCATCTTCCGATAGGTTGCTTTTCCAAATAGAATAAGGCTCGTGATATCCTTCGGGTTACTATTGACCAGTATGATCCCGGCCGTTTCAGCAGCGATGTCTGATCCGGAGCCAACAGCTATTCCTACATTGGCCTGTGCCAGCGCCGGTGCATCGTTAACGCCATCTCCTGTCATCGCAACAAACTCCCCCTTGTCCTGCAGTTCCTTTATTTTCTCAAGTTTTTGATGCGGTAATACTTCAGCAAAGAATCCATCCATCTTCAATTGGTTGCTAACACTCTGGGCAACGGTTTTATTATCGCCTGTAAGTAAATATGATTTGATTCCGTTCTCATGAAGTGTCTTAATCGCCTCAGAAGATTCCGGACGAATCTTGTCCGCCAGCGCGATGGCGCCTGCTAATTGATCGTTGATTAAAACATAAACAATCGTCTCCGATTCATTGGATGCATCCGTTGAAAGGAGCGGAATATTCTTTTCCTTCAGGTATCCAGGACTAACAACTCTAATAGATTTACCTTCGACTTGTGCTTCCACTCCCTTCCCGGTAATAGCCTTGAATTCTGCTACACCTGGAACAGGAAGATTAAGCTCCTCTACTTTTTAAATAATTCCCGTTGCGATGGGATGTTCTGAATTTTGTTCGAGTGCTGAAGCAACTCTGATGATTTCATTTTCTGAAACCCCTGCCTGAAGTGATTGAATTCGAACGACTTCAAACTTCCCAATGGTCAAGGTTCCTGTTTTATCGAAAATCAGGGTAGTGATCTTTCGCGCATTCTCAAACGCCGTACGGTTCTTGATCAGTAGTCCATTCTTTGCAGAAAGTGCTGTTGACCTCGCCACGACCAGCGGTACTGCAAGACCCAGTGCGTGCGGACAACAGATCACGATCACAGTGACCATTCTCTCCAGTGCAAAAGCCAGGGATTGTCCGGTCATCCACCAATAAAAAAAAGTAAGGATACCGGCACTCAACGCAACATAGGTTAAAATTCCAGCGGCTCTGTCGGCCAGCAATTGTGTCTTTGATTTTGTTTTTTGAGCATCATCCACCAGTTTCACCACTCGCGCCAGATAAGAATCCTTAGCAGCATGGCTTACTTTCATTTTGAGGGCACCGCTCCCATTGAGTGACCCGGCTATTACTTTATCATTTACAGATTTCTTTACCGGAACAGATTCACCGGTGAGCATCGATTCATTCAGGTAACTTTCTCCTTCGGAAACAATTCCATCAGCCGCTACTTTCTCGCCTGGCTTGACAAGAATCGTATCTCCCGCCTTCAGTAAATCCGTCTTGACATCATTGACTTTGTCACCCTCCACTCTATGGGCATCAGCGGGCATGAGTTGTACAAGAAGGTCAAGCTCGCGCGATGCACCGGCCACTGATTTCATCTCAATCCAGTGTCCAAGAAGCATGATCAGAATCAACGTGCATAGTTCCCAAAAGAAATCCATCCCTTGTAAGCCAAAGACGATGGCCATGCTATAGAGGTAGGCTACCGTTATCGCAAACCCAATCAGGGTCATCATACCCGGAATCTTACTTTTAACTTCTTGAGCGAGGCCGGTGAGGAAAGGCCATCCACCGTGGAAAAAAACGATTGTGGATAGACCCATTAAAATGTAAGACGAGCCTGCAAACTGAAATTCAATTCCCAACCAGTGTTGTATCATTGGTGATAGCAACATGATCGGAATGGTAAGAATAAGGGTGATATAAAATCTCTTTTTAAAATCATCGATCATCTTATGGTGATCGTGCCCTGCATGACCCATTGCGGGATTGGCACCGTGACCAGGGTTCATCTCATGGCCCGACATAGCTGAATCATTTTCTGGTTTAACAAGAGGAACCAACGTCATCCCGCAAATCGGACAATTCCCCGGAGTATCTTCTATGACCTGCGGATGCATGGGGCAGGTATATTGAACAGGATTCTCTTGATGTTCCATAAATTATATATTTATTCAATTACACGCTTAATCGTCTTTCCAGAATTCTATGATTCTCACGAACCTTTCCCACTACATCATAGAATAGTTGTAGCGCTTCATTCTACAAAACCACCAACATAATGATAGCCATGACGATCATCAACAAATCTTCAACAATCGTAACGGTGCTCATTGGGAGATTAAATACCGCTCCCAAACAAGCACATCGGATTTTCTTTTTATTTAAAACACTCTGTGCGACCCCGATAATGCTGACGCCCATCACAACTATAGTCGCCCAATTCGTGATGATTGCATTGAAATTTATAAGATAGGCGATCCCTAACGCTAGCTCGATGAAAGGATACAACAGGCCATACACCTTAATTTTCTTAGCAACGATATCATACATTGCGTAGCTATCAGCAAAACCCTTCAGGTCAAGCATTTTAAAAAATGAAAACACAAGGAAGAAGCCGGCCATGAAGTTGCCCATCCATTGCATTCCTAAAATTCGTCCATCATGAAAGGAAGTCAATAGTGACACGAGGGTGATAAAAGCAAAAACCGTAAGCAGTGGCTTATACGTCGCTAGCCATGACTTCTCGTCCTCCTGAATTATTGACTTCTCCTTCATCTGGTGAGGACTGTCGCTTATCTTATACTTAGGATATTCTTTCAGCGCCTCGGCAAGTTGGGGTGTCGAAATATGCTTTTCCATTTCAATGGCCACTTCCCCCTTACTCAGGTCGATGTTAACTTGCTTTACTCCGCTCACGCTAGTGAGCAAACGGGTAACTTTGGCTTTGCAGCCTTCGCAGGTCATTCCGGTTACATTGTAAGTATGTGTCATATCGTTGATGTTTAGTCCAGCAAATGTAGGCTCTTACCCAAGCCCAGATGTTACATAATTTGCAGAATCATTTATATCTTTTGAATCATACTTCGTCTAACGGAGTGCGTTTTATTTGACGAATCTGTTTGAAATGACTCGGCGTCAATCCCGTCACTTTCTTGAATTGGCTTGACAAATGTGCTACACTGCTGTAGCCCAATTGATCTGCTATCTCGCTCAGGGAAAGCTCATCGTAGACCAGAAGCTCCTTCGCTCTTTCAATCCTTTGATTGATGATGAACTTTTCAATCGTGGTGCCCTCAACTTCTGAAAAAAGATTACTCAGATAGTGGTAATCTTTGTCAAGCTTTGCGGAAAGGAAGTCTGAGAAGTTAATCTTCAGCTTTCCCTCCTTGCGATGGTGAATGAGCTCGATAACTTCCTTCTTGATCATACTGATCATTTTGGATTTCTTGTCGTCAATCAGCTCAAATCCATGTTGTAAAAGTGCGGGTTTCAATTTTTCGACTTGTCCGGCGTCAGGAGCCACTCTGAGGGTTATTTCACCAAGTTGAATATCCACCGGATCAAGGCCAACTTTGATAAACTCATTTTTCACTACCGACTTACACCGGTTGCACACCATGTTCCTGACAAAAAGTTTTTTATTATTCCGGATCATTCTGATTTACTATTTGACTTGTGCTATCACCTCTTCGGTCTTGCCGCACTTCAACATACGTTGCCCCATGTAAGGGTTGATAATTTCCTTTGTTTCGCTTAGCCAGTTCGCTCCGTCACCATTTTTCGCCATCGGGCAATACTGGTAATACAGTTCGGATGTGTTAGACTGATACGCCTTGACCAGCGAATAGATACTCTCACTAATAGGAGCAAGTTCTGTTCGTGTTTCTTCAATATCTGTACTTTCCATGATCCCTTTCAAACCTGCCGTAAGTATTGCGAGCTGTGTGTGATAGAAATTCATCTGTTCGCCATCAAGCTTTGACATATCGAATTTTCCGATCGTCTCCGAAAGTTTCTTTGCCGCGGCTTTTGCCCCGTCATTGTTGTCCTCAATCAAGGATTTATTTAAAGCAAAGTAATCTGGCAGAAAACCCTTGATCTGGGTCTTTACAGAAGAATCAACATTCTCAAATACTTTTACTTCAGATGAAAGGTTCGAAACGGGTTGATCAGCTTTTACCTCTGGTGTTTTCTCATCGGCTTGTTCATGACCCTCATGTTTGTTGCCAGAACAAGAAGAAATCAGCATGCCGCCTACCAGCGCTGCTGCGTAAATCATGGAATTGAATTTGTACTTCATTTGTTTATTTGTTTATGGTTAAAAATATTCTTAATAATTCCTTCGTTTCTTAAAAATGACTATGGCCTGACATCGGATCTCCACCCTTCTTTAACACCAACTCACCGTAGAGCAAATAAGCTCCTGTAATGACAACATTTTCTTTCTCCGCTAGCCCTGATATGATTTCAATCTTATCACTATTTTCAACCCCTGTTGTTACCATCCTCGACCGATAGGCTCCCTCCGGAGTGAGTACCCACACATGGCTTCCACTCTCATCGCGGATCACTGCATCCAGGGGCAATGCGATGGATCTTTTATTTGAATGAGATAATACCACGCTGGCTTGCATCCCGGGTAAAAACTTCCCTTCCTTATTAATAATCTCCACCCGCATGCTGATAACCTGACTCCCTGCACGATACTCTGGGTTCAAAAATGTTATCTTTCCCTTTACTGGATCATTTTCAAATCCCGTTATTACTACTTCAACTATATCTCCGGTTTCTATCAACGCCGCTTCTGCGGGATACACCTCTGCCTCAACCCAAATCTTGTCCAACCGTTCGATCCGGTACAGAGCACTTCCCTCCGAAACATATTGACCTTCTGATGCGTCGATGCGCGCAACAACGCCGGAGACAGGAGAAAGAAATGCAATTCTTGAATTAGGATTTTTTGTTGAGCCCAATGCGATGATCTGCGCGTTGCTTAATCCCACGAGTAAAAGTTTCTTTACAGCAGCATCGAGAAACGAATGGTAGCGCGTGTCATCCGGAAATTCCTTCGTTTGCTGTAGCGCCAAAAGATATTCCTTTTCAAAGGTTAACAATTGCTCGCTATACAGTTCATATAAAACCTGACCTTGATAGATGCGTTGTCCTACTTCTTTAATTGCCAATCGTTCAATGCGGCCTTCTGCGCGGCTACTAATCAATTCGGTCTGATCTTCGTTCACAGTAAGTCGACCATTCAGCCTTGTCGTGTTACCGATGTCCTCCAGCCGGACGAGCGTCGTAGAAATATTCGCAAGCTTAATCTGACTATCACTCAGCATGATATCGGAACCGTTGCCGTTGTGCTTGAGCGGAACAAGATCCATTGCGCAGATCGGGCAAGTACCGGGCTTATCTTCCATGATCTGCGGATGCATCGGACAGGTATATTTTATGCTTTCCGTCTGGTTGGCTTGCTCATTCTTTTTTTGACAACCGAGCAGGCTGACCAGAAGAATTAAACACCAACATGCTTTAGCGACTGTATTCATGTTCTAATTACGTTTACTTACTTTGATGAAACTTTCACTGTCAACCATATACTGCGCCTGATAAGCAATGCTATCGTTTATGTCAATGCCACTGAGCACTTCAATCCACTCTTCCGATTTCCTGCCTTGCTCTATCACCCGTGGTCTGAACACGCCACGTCGTTTCACAAATACAACATGCTCATCACCCAGATCCAGTACCGAGGTAACGGGGATCCAATGTGCATGATCCACAGCACGGGTGAAAAATTTCCCGGTGACCAATTGACCAATCGTGTACTTTCCCTTTGGATTACTCAGGTACACCCGGAGGTTAACAAAATTTTCTCCCTTCTTGAAAAATGGCTGGATGAAATTGACCTGCGCTTTTACGACAACATCGTTGGTATTATCAAATGCTATTTCAATTGAATCTTTAACCTTGATATCCCGAACATCCCCTTGATACTGATTAAACTCGGCCCAAACATTGGCGGCGTCTACTATTTTAAAAAGGCGCTCCCCTGTCCTGACATACATTCCCTCACGAATTCCAATTTCGGAAGGCAGGGCGGCAGTTTCCCCGGAAGCCACCGCGCCACTTGCACTCATGCCATTTCCCATCGTTGCAGAGACCGGAGGAGCAGAAGCAATATTTCTATTAGTGACCGAAGCTTCCTCGACAATATAACCATCGACGGGACTGTATACAGGAAATGAATAGGACTCCTTACGCGTTGAGATCAGTTGATCTATTTGAGCGTCAGAAACACCCAGAAGGCCAAGCCGTTGCCTTGCCCCCTGAATAAGTCGTGAATTATCCTTGTCAGATTCCAGAAGATAGAGTAACTCACGCTGTGCAGTAACCAATTCAGGACTATAAATTTCGAGTACCTTTTGACCTTTACGGACTGGTTGAAAATTATACCGTACAAACAATTTTTCAATCCTTCCTCCAATGCGAACGGGCAGTGTGGTTGCCTTCCGTGTATCATAGGTGATCACTCCTTTCACTTCGGTCGTAAACCCCACCGATCGTTCCACAGGTCTTACAGTTCTGATGGAAGAGACAATCGCAGCATTGGTAGGCTTGAGAAGATTGCTTAGTTCTTTGGTAATTTTTATTTCTTCACCAGGTCTGCCTTTCATCACCAAGTCCATACCACAAACCGGACAAGTGCCAGGCTTGTCCTGAATGATCTGGGGATGCATCGGACAGGTATATTGATCTCCACCATGAGCGGAATGATCATCACGCTTTTTACAAGCTGCCAAAGCTACCATCAGGCAGAGAAAAATAAGTCTCAGTTTACTTCTCAAGTTGCTGTTCATACGTCACAATGGTTTCATAATACTTTTGAATCGTGTCCAGGTATTGCATCTGTGTCATGTTGAGCGTTTCCCACGCGTCAATCACAATGGGCAATTCCTCTTTATTTTGTTCATATGCCAGCATCAACGTTTCATAGTTTCTACGGAGCGCAGGAACAATACGCGTTTCATAGTTTTCAATCTGACGTTGTAGGGTTGTAATCTCAGCCGCCATGCTTGCGGTCATTCCCTGCAATTCATTGAGGATCGCAGCGCGTTCATTCTTCATCGCCTCTATTTCCTTACCCATTCCTTTGATATTTGATTTATACATCCTCGACGACCACGGGGCAATGGGAATAGACACCATTCCGAGCAGCATAAATTGATTCGGCATTTCATTTGATCTCGCAATCATGTGATTAAAACTTAGGGTAAAGTCTGGTTTTGATTGATAACCCTCGAGCGCCTGACTGAGTCTCATCGCCTGAATGCTTTTGTCAATGCGCCGTATATCACTGCGATTTTGAGAAAATGTAGCGGTATCAGCCATCTCGGGAAGGAAGGAAAGAATCCGTCTGGTTGTATCAATTGAAAACCGTACATCCGTGGAAACATTCATCAGTTGATCCAACAAGATATTTTTCTGCACGATCTGGTTGTTGTTCATTAAGATCATGTTGCGTACCTCTTGAAGTCGTCCTTCAGCCTTATAAATGTTACCAAGCTTACTTTGATTGTAGGGATACCGCAACTGCGCAATCTTTAACACCAGCGTGATGATCTCCTCATTTTCCTGCAGGACTGATTTTTTCTTTTCCAGCACCACCCATTGATAATACGCTGTCCTTGCCTGGGCCCGCAATTCATTAAACACATAGGTTTCACTCGTTTGCTCGATCGCCGCCTTTGATTGCAGATAACCCTGGTTTGCCCGAAGCTTCGCCGGATTCGTGAATCTCTGTTGCACCGAAAGCATGATCTGTCCGCGGTCCCGGGGATCATCAACTTTCTTGTAAGGCAACATCCACAGTCCGCCACCAACTTCGGGTGCCATTTGACTTTTCGCTCCTTGCGCGTAGGCGTTCATGGCTTCGCCGCGCGATCGGTAGTTCTCAAGCATCGGATTTCTCTCTCTGATCACAGAAAGAATACTATCAAGCGATACACGTTGCGCATGAACCGTCATCGCAAACGAAATGCAGATGACAAGCAATACTATTTTAATGTTTGACTTCATGGATTTCAATTTTTCCGTATTTCTTTAATTCGTACTCTTTTGACATAAGGAAGATAAGGGGCGTGACCAGCAGAATATGTGTCGATGAGGTCAACACTCCGCCAATCATTGGCAGCACGATCGGAACCATCACGTCACTGCCAACACCTGTGGACCACAGCACTGGTACAAGCCCGAACAATGCAACGGAAACCGTCATGAGCTTTGGACGCAATCTTTTTGCAGCGCCGGCAATCACGTATTCTTTTAAGTCTTCTTTTGTAATGGTCTCTTGTGAATTTCCCTTCAGTGCAATCAACTGCTGCATGGCATCGTTGAGATAGATCACCATCACTACGCCTGTCTCAACCGCTATCCCGAACAATGCAATAAATCCTACAACCACCGCGACGGAGAGATTCACGCCGTAGAAATAGATCATGTAGGCGCCACCGATGAGCGCAAAGGGAACAGTGATCAAGCTTAAAAACGCTTCACGCAAAGAGCTAAAGGCAAGGTATAGCGATAGGAAGATGATCAGCAGAACCACTGGGGCAATCACCTTCAGTGTTTGTTTTCCTCTGATAAGGTTTTCATACTGTCCGCTCCACTCAATGAAATAACCATTGGGCAATACACCCATCTTTGAATTCAGGGTTTTGATTGCTTCCTCTACTGTACCTCCCAAATCGCGGTCTCTCACATTGAATAATACGGCCCCTCGAAGCAACGCATTTTCCGATTGAATCATCGGAGGGCCGTCCTGAAAGCGAACATCAGCGACAGAAGAAAGTGGAATTGTTCCTAAAGAAGGCGTCTTGATCTGAATGCGTTTAATGGTTTCAATGCTGCTTCTGAAATCCTGCGCCAGCCGAACGTTAATGGAAAACCTTTGCCTTCCCTCGATCGTGTTGGCCAATGGCGTTCCCCCAATAGCAGTTTCTACAATCATATTAACGTCGTCAATGCTCAATCCATACCGTCCGATATCATCCCGACGGATGTCAATCAAAAGATATTTTCCACCAGTGATTGGTTCCACATATAGATCTTTCACTCCCGGGATTCCTTCCAGTAATGTTTTTACATCCTCTGATAAAGCGTAAATGCTGTCAAGATTTTGTCCGTACACTTTGACTCCGACATCCGTGCGTATACCGGTGGAAAGCATGTTGATGCGGTTAATGATCGGTTGAGTCCATCCATTGACTACCCCGGGGATCTGGAGCTTAGCGTCCAGTTCATTTACAATATCCTTTTTAGTAATCCCCGGTCGCCATTCCGATTTAGGTTTTAGCATGATGATTGTTTCAATCATGCTGATGGGGGAATTATCGGTGGGAGTGTTTGCCCTGCCCGCCTTGCCCAATACTTTTTCAACTTCTGGAACCAACTTTATAATCTTGTCCTGGACTTGCAAGATTCTCTTTACTTCACTGTTAGAAATATCCGGCAAGGTTACCGGCATGAAAAGAATAGATTGCTCATCCAGAGGAGGCATAAATTCCGTGCCCAGGCTCATTAATAGTGGAATACTTACTGCAAGCGCAATAAGATTAACACCCAGCGTCGTCTTTCTCCACTTCAAACAGGCTCTGATCATCGGTTCATAGATTCGTTCAAGAAAATGTCCAAGCGGATTGGCTTTCTCATCACTGAATTTTCCTTTCATGAAAAGGGAGATCATGACCGGAGCAAGTGTTAAGACCAGAATAGCATCGACAATCAGGATAAAGGTCTTTGTGTACGCCAGCGGATGAAACAGCTTCCCTTCCTGGCCTGTTAAAAGAAACACAGGAAGGAACGAAGCAATAATAATAATTGTCGAATAAAATACACCTCGTGAAACCTGCTTGCACGACCGTTCGATGATGCGTTCACGCTCCTCATCGCTGAGCCTCACAAAGCTTTCATCCTTTTTAAAAATATTTTTTATCTTTTGTAGCACGGTGTTATTTCTTTAGTTCTTGGTTCAATTCATGCTGACGCAAAGCAAGATTTCGATAGGAGTTCTCCGCCATTATAATTCCATTGTCAACAATGACACCGATCGCCAGGGCAATGCCAGTCAGCGACATAATATTGGAGGATATTCCAAAGGCGTTCAGTAAAATAAAACTTGTCGCAATCGTAATGGGTATCTGAATGATAATAGAAATGGCACTTCTCCAGTGGAAAAGAAAAATCAGAACCACGATCGATACCACAATCATCTCTTCGATGAGCGTGCGCTTGATGGAGTTGACAGAATCCTGGATTAGTCCACTTCGGTCATACACAATATTAAATTTCATCCCAGCCGGAAAACCTTTGGCCACTTCTTCCATTTTTGCTTTTACGCTACGGATGACCTCATCTGCATTCTCACCGTATCGCATCACAATGATGCCCCCCACCGCCTCACCCTCACCATTCAGATCAAATATTCCAAGGCGGGTTTCTCCGGTCATCTGCACCGTAGCCACATCTTTGATCCTTATCGGAACGGCGTTTTCTGTTTTAACCGGAATCTTTTCAATGTCTCCAATTGATTTGAGATATCCTGTTGTCTTGATAATGTAGCCGATATCACTCATTTCAAACTTACGTCCTCCCGCTTCATTGTTATTTGCCCTCACAGCATTCATCACTTCCGGAATCGACAGGCCGTAATACGTAAGCTTGTTGGGATCAATCGTTACCTGATATTGTTTTTCAAATCCTCCGAACGATGCGACTTCGCTTACACCCCGAACATTTTGCAGGCCGAACTTTACATACCAATCCTGGATGGCACGCTGTTCACCAAGATCCATCTCAGGAGCATCGAGCGTATACCATAAGATGTGACCCACACCGGTGCCATCAGGTCCGAGTGTTGGAACAACACCCTGTGGTAACTTACTCACAGAGTTTAGTCGCTCAAGCACGCGTTGCCTTGCCCAATAAATGTCAGTTTGATCTTCGAAGATGATATAGATAAAGCTCATTCCGAACATCGAACTTCCCCGAACATACTTTACCTGTGGAAGCCCCTGCATGTTCGTGACTAGCGGATAGGTAATCTGATCTTCAATAATCTGGGGACTCCGGCCCATCCACGGAGTGAAAACGATTACCTGATTTTCCGACAAGTCTGGAATAGCGTCGATCTTGTTAATCTTCACAGAATGGACTCCCCAGCCAAAAAGGCCTGCGGCAATGAGGAGAACGAAAAATTTATTTCGTATGGAAAATGAAATGATGTTCTGAATCATAATATTGAAAGTTTGCTCAACTACGCAACGTAAGACAATAGCGTCTCAGTCCCGTGCCAAGGTGACGACGGGAAAACAATTCAATTAGAATTTCAGATTAGGAAAGACTGGGTGAGAATCACGATATCAGAACTCGTGGGCGGATGGGAACCATCGATAAAAAATAATTGGCACGTCTGAGCATTCTCAAATTGCAAAGAAAAATCTAGTATAGGATACGCAAGTTCACAAATCAAAACAGGAACGAATCCCGTGTTGCTGATCAATTGCGGAGATTGGTAATCATCTGAATTAGAGTCAACCTTTTCATCATGGCAACATCCGACTGCCATTTCCGTTCCCTCACAACATGACTTGGCTTTCCCAAATGCGTTAACGTCCTGAAGTGTGCTTCCGCAATAATGAAAAGCAACCACTGTTCCGCTTGAAGAAACAAGAATCAGGCATCCCAGGAATATCGTTAGTAACTTTTTCAATGAGAATCGAGTAGTACAAAATACGGCAAAATCAGAATAAGGTTCAAATTAAGATGCCAGACTAGCCCTTTATGGGGCCAAAATGTGATCTGGGCGATCAAAAGGACTTTGCGGACAGCAGCCAGGGTATCTTTCTATCACCGTTCTTGATGTTTCACCAAACCTCCCTTGCCGCATCAAAACTCTTAACTAGTTCATGCTTTATGCTTCGCGCCTGCGGATATTTTTCTGATACGATTAGAATTTTTTAGCAACGTGGCGAAACAGAACTCTGAACTCTGAACTCTGAACCCTGAACTTTGAACTCTGAACCCTGAACTTTGAACTCTGAACTTTGAACTCTGAACCCTCAACCCTTCCTAAATTTTATCATTTCTCGCCGCAATCACTCATACCTCAACGAATCGACCGGATTAGCCACCGCTACCTTCCGTATTCTATACCCTATCGTTGCGATTGCAATCGTGAACAATAAAATTATTGCAATCGATAAGACTTTTATATCAACAGCAACGTAATATTCCCACACACTATTCATCATCGCGTTAACCATCACGAAACCGAGAATGGACCCCAGGAAGAACGATACTCCCATAATGACCAGAAAAAGACTACTTGCTTTGATCATAATATTTTTCAGGGAGGCGCCCAGTATCTTGCGTATGCCCAACTCTTTTGTTCGCCTTTGAAGGTTTAGTGTGACAAGCGAGTACAATCCAGATACTGACATAATGATCGCTACAATTCCCAGGAATGTATAAAGGATCACGACACTATCGAAATGTTCCAACGCCATCATCATGCTCGATTCCATTAGTTTGCCGGGATACACCTGCATCGGGAATAACTTCTTCCAGGCAAGCTTGACCCGCCCTTCCGCTTTCACCAGGTTTTCAGGATCAGCAGAAGCGACAAAGTATCGATATTCTGGTACGGCCACGTATCTGAAGACTACCGGCGATAATGGTTGAAATAAAGCACCGAGGTACACGTCTTTGACCACACCCGCCACATACACCTGGACCGTATCGTTCAACGTAACGCGTGCGCCAACTGCATTCGCACCAAGATTATACTTCCTCACAAACTCTTCATTCACAACAATTGATTCTTTTGCATCGGAGACCTGATCCTTCTGAAATAATCTGCCGTCCATCAAACGGATATTTAAGGTCTCGAAATAACCATCTCCGACGTTGAGCATATCCACTTCCTTATCAGCTCCGTTTCCAACGCGGGCCGCTGCGTTATAAGAAGATGAGTAAATGTGATTCTGGCTTCCGCCAATAGATTGAATAAGGGGATCGGTAGTAAGCTCATTCTTCAGTAGATCGAATTGCCTTGAACTTTCTAAAGGAACCTGAACAACGGAACGCCAGGAATAACCGATGTCGTATGATTTCTGAAATTTCGAATTGAAATAAAATGCTATTGCAAAGATGACGGCGGCAAGGGAGATACTGAACTGAAACACCAGCAGACTCTTCGACAATAAACTTGCTCCGCCGAATTGCGTCGTTCCCCGCAGTATTTCAATTGGCCTGAACTTCGAGATATAAAATGCCGGGTAGGCTCCTGCAAGCAACGCGGTAAACAACACTAGTCCGGTCAACACAAT
>JBBRFP010000015.1:0-14117 GCA_038241465.1 Cytophagales bacterium
GCCAAAGAACAAGGTCGCAACTCAAGAGAACTTTATAAAGAGGCCCTTGCTCAGGTCCCGATGAAGGAGTATGAAGAGCTGATGTCAGTACGCGACAAGGACAAGGATATGAAGTTTTTTATCAAGGAAAGCAAACCTGGTTTAATCAGCGAACTGGTAATGGTAGCCGGCGGCAATGAAGAGTTTATGATGCTGACCTTGTTTGGTGAGATCGACCTGAAGGAGATCAGCAATATCGGAAGCAAAATGAATATCGGTGGGCTGGATCAGCTTAAGAAAATGAACAAGGATAATCCTAAGGAAGCGAAAGAGTCCAAAGAGAATCCTAACAGCAAGGACAGTAAGAAAAACGAGGAATAACTCATAAATTCGTGCCACCGCTCCAGGCATCAAGTCGGGAAAGGTGGCACGAGTGTTTTAACCCAACTATGAAAAAAATCACTCTTTCGATTCTAATCTCTATGTTTTCGTTTGGTGCTTTTGCCCAGGCGAAAACAACCGAAGCCCTTCAAGCCCGGTATGATAAATCACTGTCCTTATATTTTTACAAGAATACGCTACGGATGTTGAATCAGAGCGATAACAAAGAATTTGACGAACTGATTCGAAATATCGAGAAGCTTAAATTTCTCATGATCAACAAGACGGACAGAGATTTCAGTGTAGCAGATTACAAAAATCTTTCAAAGGAATATCAGAGTGAATCATATGAATCCATTATGACCAGCAGGCATGAAGGGAGGAATTTTGATATTTATTTTAGAGACACCAAAGGTTCAACGCCCGGCACCGTTGTGATCGTAAATGATTCGACCAGCTTGTTTGTCCTGGACATGATTGGCACAATTGACGTGACAAAAGTAGGCACATTGTTCTCTACCATTGATGGTAGTACCGATATCGGAAGTAAAATCAAGGGTTTTATGAATGATAAGGATGAAAGAATTGAGGAAAGAAAGAAAAATTGATTGTAAACAATAGATAATTGGAAACAGTACTTTCGATTCAGGGCCTCACTAAGAATTTCGGCAAACTTTGCGCGGTCAATCAAATTAACCTGGAAGTAAAGCGCGGCCAGGTATTTGGTATGCTTGGCCCCAATGGAAGTGGCAAGACCACCACGTTGGGAATGCTCATGGGTGTCGTAAATCCGTCAGCCGGCAATTTTAGTTGGTTCGGACAACCACCTTCTAATCAAATAAGAAAGAAGATTGGTGCGGTATTGGAGCACCCAATTTTCTATCCTTACCTCAGCGGGCAAAAAAATCTTGAGCTCATGGCGTTGATCAAGGAAGCTCCGGTAGCAAACATTCAAAAGGTACTGGAGATCGTTGAGTTGGCGGATCGAAAAAACGACAAGTACAAAACATATTCATTAGGTATGAAGCAGCGGTTGGCGATCGCGTCTGCGTTGCTGAATGACCCGATTGTCCTTATTTTGGACGAACCTACAAATGGATTGGATCCCATGGGGATCGCTGAGATCCGCGAGATTATCAAACGAATTGCCAACGATGGCAAAACGATCATCCTTGCAAGTCATTTATTGGATGAGGTGCAAAAAGTGTGTACCCATTTTGCGATTCTAAGAAAGGGAACGCTTGTTCATAGCGGTCCGGTGGATGAAGTTGGCAGGGGAGAAGAAAGTGTTGAAGTGCTTGCCTATCATGATGATATTGTTGTTGTGCTTGAAAATTTTGCAGGGAGTATGAATGTGAAAAAGGAAGATCAGCATTACCTCGTGAAAATGAAGGAGGGATTTCACAGCCAGGATCTTAATAAGTATCTTTTTGAAAAGGGTATCGTTGCAATTCATTTGTTAACACAGAAGAAAAGTCTTGAAAAACAATTTTTGGAAATTTTAGCGGAAGCCGAACAACATGCTGCACTTATTAAAAATTGATCTTAAGAAACTCATTGACTACCGCACCTTCTGGATAATCAGCGGTTTATATTTCTTTACCCTTGTAATGGGCGCTGCCAGTGGTATGGAGTTTCTGAAATGGCTGGCGAGCATCATCGAAGGATTCGGTGAGAAGATTAACATTAGTAGGATTCCACTGTACCATTTTCCGGATATCTGGCAGAACCTTGCCTGGGCGGCGGGACTTCTTAAGATTGGTGTGGCGATCATGGTGGTGATCTCCATTACAAATGAATTTACTTACAGAACTATCCGCCAAAATGTAATTGATGGTTTAAGCCGTGAGCAATTTCTTTTTTCTAAAGTGCTTACCAACGTTTTACTGAGCGGGCTAAGTATGGTTCTGGTTTTCCTGATAGCATTGATCACCGGTTTGATCTATTCTCCGGCATATGATTTTCCTTATGGACTGACAGGCATTGAATTTTATCCTGCCTATTTCCTTGAAGTGTTTGCCTTTCTTTCTTTTGCGCTAATGCTTGGAATGATTCTTCAGCGTTCTGGATTGACGATCGTTCTATTGCTGACTTCCTTTCTAATTGAGCTGATCATCAAAAAGAATATTGATGATTATCTTCCTGGCTCGATACAATTTTTTCCATTGGAATCAATTATGAACCTGGTACCACTTCCATTTGCGAGGTATGCATTTCAGGAGATAAGGGATTATGTAACGTTCGGCTCAATCGCGATAGCCACCGTCTGGGCATTTCTGTTTAACTACTTTGCTTATCTGAAGCTGAAGAGGTCTGATATTTAAAACGTTTGGCCTTTAACGGCGAAGGGGCAGGCCAGAAAGATAAAGCAGATAGGAGCATTTTTTTAAGGCAAGCATTATCGTTTCGGGTATCATACCTTTGTGATAACCTTTACCGATTTATGGATCCAGTAAAAATTCTTGGCCTCTTCGCAGGCTCGCTCACGACCATTGCTTTTGTGCCTCAAGTTATAAAGACCTATCGGAGTCGTTCTGCCAGAGGCCTTTCGCTGGGGATGTTTTTGATATTCTGTTCTGGAACTATCGCTTGGTTAACCTATGGTATATTGATTGATGATCTGCCGGTGATTCTGGCGAACGCTGTTACGCTGCTATTATCGGCCGTGTTGATAATGTTCAAGGTCATTTATAGAGATTGATGCTCCAAAAAGGTTCTTGGAGAATTTTTTCTTAGGAATCTGCCTCAATCTCCGCTGCCGGGCCGCAACTTTTAACACACCTTGGCCTCGCACGTTTCATTCTCACGCTCTGTCTCAAGCGTAATGTGCTGAATATTTTCATGGGCGAATTCATGACGGAGTTGATGCTTAATGTGCACTTCCTGTTCGTGATTTGTTTCTTTCTTCAAAACCAGATGGGCAGTCAATGCATTTTCGGTTGAGCTGATGGCCCAGACGTGAATATGATGAAGGTCGATAACGCCAGACATTTTCAATCCAATGGCTCGTATATGATCAAGTTGAATGCTCTCTGGAACACCGTCGAGTGACAGGCGGAGGCTTTGTTTTAATAATTGCCATGTGCTCACAAGTATAATCGTGGCAATGACAAGACTTAAGGCTGTGTCTATCCAATACCATTTCGTGTAATAGATCACTACGCCTCCTACAACAATTCCAGCGGAGACGAGTGCGTCGGTTACTAAATGAAGATAGGCGCTTTTAATATTAATGTCCTTATCTTTTTCCCTGAAGAAAAGCAACGCAGAAATTCCATTGATGAAAATACCTATACCAGCAACAATAGCGATCGTGGTGCCGGGTATTGGCTGGGGATTTGGTGTAAAAAATTTGTGAATCGATTCAAATACAATACCTCCGATGGAAATGAATAAGATAGCCGAATTGAAAAGTGATACCAGAATGGAGGTCTTGCGATAGCCATACGTGTATTGGTCGTTTGACTTTACTTTCAACAACCTGAAAGCCAATAGTGATAACGCCAGTGTTCCAACATCCGCAAGATTGTGTGCAGCATCGGACAGGAGGGATAGTGAGTTTACATAGAATCCTACGGCCGCCTCAACGATAACGAATGTTATGTTGAGGACTATCCCAATTTTAAACGCGGTATTTGCCGCAGTTAACGAGGGTGTTGCATGATGGTGATGATCGTGGCCCACGTCTCAAAGGTAAGGTGGTTTTGGATAAATAAAGTTTTACCATTTGGAAATATCGATTGTTGCAACAGTGCTGCTCAAGAAAAATGGGGTAGCTGCAACAATGTTTCAGTGGTTGCGCGTTTTAATGCAACATAGATTCGGAACGATTGCCGTTCAATTACTTTAAGAGGGAGGGATTTTTTAGTCTATCACGGATATGTTGCACGGCGCTTCCCGCATCAATACGTAAACATGAGATGCATTAAATGCATAAAAAAAGGCACCTCGTGGTGCCCTCAAATTATTGAAAACTATGAATGCTCCATTACCTCCATTTTGTATTCTTCATAAAAATGTGAAACGTCTGTTTTTCTGAGTCGGACACCAACTCGCCGAGCCAGGCATTATTCTCAGTGACATACAAATCGGTGCGGGTAATCTTTCCTTCGGTACCTTCCGAGCCTTTGATCTTACCGCCACCGATGATCATATTGAGTAGTCCAAACACTCCGGATTCAACTGCAACAACATCTTTCAGGTCATCGATCATGTGGAACCGGACGAAGCAATACCATTCTGTCGTATCAGCTTTGCTATTGAGAATGGTGAGAAATTTAGATCCCAATCCTCGGTCAGAATCGTAATAGACAAAATTTTCATCGTCTTTCAGTCGCGGGCCTCTAAGAGCAGCAAAGCTGTTATTCGTTCCAAGTATCACGGAGGAAAATTGCATTCGGGCTTCAGTGGCTGCAGCTTCATCCTGAGCATGGACGTTAGATCCCGCGAATAGACAAATAGCAATTAATAGTATAGAGTTTGATTTCATAGGAGGAGTTTGTTTTACGAAAATTCGGTAAAAACAGTTCTCCGCACCATACGTGCCAAAGGGTAATTGTTTATCCGTACTGGTGGGTATTGAATACGCACCACCAACTTACGTCTTGATCTGAGCGCACCTCGTTTACCTACATCTGTTAAATACTTCCAGGCCTTTTGGTTAGTTAATTGAATCAAATAGGCCTGGTATGACATAATGAGGAAAAGGCCCCGCATTTTAAAATATTTAACGTCAATTTGACTATAAAAGGACTGAATTTACTGCCGGAATGACGTAAATGATTGTAGGTACAACAATTGAAGAGGGAACCATCAGGAGGAGAAAGATTATGAAAAGTACATTGAATTTGCCGCAGGAATTGATTACAAGCATCGACATGATGAATACGCTCAATGGAGGAACTAGTGAGCCCCTTACACAATTAAGGAAGTTTCAAACTTACCATGAGATCACTGTGCGCGTGCCCGGTATTGATGCGGAAGACATAAAAATCGAAATTAATAATAATCAATTAATGGTCTATTATAAGATTCCGATGAAATCACAGGGGAAGAAATTGACGTTCCCACGGATTCTGTATAACAAAGACATTCCTTATTTCGTCAACGTGCATAAAATCGTAGCAAGTGAGGAAGAATCTTCGTTGATCGTTCATTTGCCTTTCAATGAGTTGGCGGATGGATATCATCGGGATATTTCTTTGCCTCATGAGTAAGCTAGTCTTGCTGTTAGTAACGCGAATCTCAACCGGAGCCCACCGCTCATTGGAGGAAGTTAGGTACCAACTGAAAAATGCCGAACAAAAGAACTGAATATCGGATGTCGAAGTTTGAATGCTGCCTACAAGGCGTTTAGTCGACAATCGCCTGATACGTGAAAATCTTGAATTTGTCACCAGTATTGATGGGTGATCCAAACATGTTTGTATAGATAACGCCAACAATTTTTTCTTTTGGATCTCCCCAGTACTGCGTATTGAAGGCGCCACCCCACTGAAAGGAACCGACGGAGAGGATTGATTGATGATCATTCTTCTCCGTTTCTAATCCAAAACCAAGTCCGAATTGATTGACAATTGGCGCCTGAGTTTGATTAGTCAGCATCAGTTCCACTGTCTTTCGACTTATTAATCGTACTCCGTTGAATTCTCCCTTATTAATAAAGAGCTGGATGAATTTGGCATAATCTTCAATCGATGAGCTTAGACCCGCACCTCCAGAATAATATTTTCCCTCAGACTGTGGGTAATTTGAATTAAACGCCTCGCTTGTGGGTAGTTTAAAGACCACACCATCCTTTGTGGAATAAAGCCCGACCAATCTGGAGTGTTTTTCCTTCGGTAAATAGAAATACGTATCACTCATTCCAAGAGGTTGAAAGATCCTTGTTTTGAAAAACTGATCAAGCGACATGCCTGAGAGTATTTCCACAAGATATCCCAATACATCAACACTAAGACTATACGTGTATTGTTCGCCAGGATTGTGCTTTAATGGAAGGCCACCCAGTATTTTCATTTTGTCTGCCAGCACAATATTGTTGGTTCCTATTCCACTTGGAACTCCTGCTTTTGCATAAATCGCTCTGAAATCTGGACTGCCAATTCCAGCATAGTCGATTCCCGAGGTATGTGACAACAAATGTCGAATAGTGATCTCACTTTTTGCAGGAGTCGTTGTATACGTTGAATCTTTCGCATAGAAGCTGGCAATAACTTTTGGACTTTTAAATTCAGGAATATATTTGGATATAGGTTCGTCTAACAAAATTTTCCCCTCTTCAAAGAGCATCATCACCGCAAGACTGGTAACCGCCTTGGTTTGTGAGGCGATCCTGAAAATATCATCCTTCTTTAATGCTGTTTGCTTTTCGACATCGCTGTAGCCGAACGCTTTGTGATAAACAACCTTTCCATTTCTGGCAACGAAAACTACAGCACCTGGAATTTGTTTCTTTGCAACCAGATCATTGTAAAATTTATCCATGCGCTCAAGACGCTCGGCCGACATTCCGTTTTCGGAAGGTTTGCCTGGAACGAGTTGCCCGAATGACAGAGTTGAAGAAACTAGCAGTGCGAGAAAAATAGCAGATGATTTCATATTAGGGAAATTTAAGCTAAATAATTTGGATATCAGGTGACTTCGTAACGGATTTTGTGAATGAAGAATTATTTTTCAAGAATTGCCGCAACTCCCATTCCTCCACCTGTACAAACCGAAATAAGACCCCTTCCATTTCCTTTTTGATCAAGCAGCTTTGCGAGGTTTCCGGCTACCCGCGCACCGGTTGCTCCAAACGGATGTCCCAATGCAAGGCTTCCTCCCTTAACATTCATTTTCTTCCGGTCGATTGAACCAAGTGCTTTATCGAGCCCTAATTCTCTTTTGCAATACGCTGCATCTTCCCAGGCTTTTAACGTGCAGAGCACTTGTCCTGCAAACGCTTCATGGATCTCATAGAAGTCAAAGTCTTGCAGGGTTAAATTATTTCTTGTCAGCAATTGAGAAACTGCAAGGGTTGGAGCCATCAATAATCCTGCGCCCTGCAAATAATCTACAGCCGCGGCCTGCACGTCTTTTATATATGCTTGTATCGGAAGTTGATTCGAACTGGCAAATTCTTCGGATGCCAGCATTATTGCGCTCGCTCCATCGGTAAAGGCTGTGCTGTTTCCGGCAGTAAGAGTTCCATTTTCACTTTTGTCAAAGGCTGATTTTAATCTGGCTAACTTCTCCATCGTCGTATCTGCCCGAAGAATCATATCACGGGTTGTATTTTTGAATGGAACAACGAGATCGCTATAAAACCCGTCCTCATAAGCTCTTATGCCGTTCAGATGACTTTCAAAAGCAAGCTGATCCTGTTCTTCCCGGGAGATGTGCCACTCTTTAACCATCTTCTCTGTGTGTTGGCCCATCGACAATCCAGTGCGTGGCTCCACAATTCCAGGATAAGTTGGTTTAAAATCACCAGGTCGGATTTTAAAGACTTTTGAAAGCCGGTCGCCGAAACTCTTTGCGTTATTAATATCAATCACTTTCCACGCGAGGGCTTTCTGCATCATGATTGGAAGATCGCTATTGGTATCGGCCCCACCGGCTATTCCGGAGGTGATCTGACCCGTAGCAATTTTCAAGGCAAGGAGATTTATTGTTTCGAGACTGGTGGCGCATGCGCGCTGTACATTAAATGCAGGTGTACGGTGATCTAGGTCTGTTCCCAGCACTACTTCGCGGGAAAGATTCCATGCTATTGGGCTGTTCATCACCGCACCTAGCGCTACATCACCAAGCAGTTTTCCCTGAAGATTATATTTCTTTACCACCGCCTGTACGGTTGCTGTGAGCATTTCCTGAATAGAGGTTCTGGAATATTGTTGAAATGATTTTACAAATGGAATGCGCTGGCTTCCTACAATGGCGACACGTTGTTGTGAATTTTTCATCAACCAAATTACAAATCCTTTTCCTAAATTTGCCATAGGTGAGAGTTAACCACCAACTTCAAATACTGGATCATGGCCGATGCCAGGGCATCAGGAGCTGTCATAATGACGTAAATCTTGTTTACAAGAGTAGCGCCTATTTTGTACTATTCTCACCTACTTTTCTATTTGACAAATTCGAAAGCATTATTTTGCTAGCGAACAAGGTCATAAACTCTTTTCGACTTATGAACTGCGCACGATCAATTATGTTTTTATCCCTGCTGGTAAGTTTTGTTTCGGGGTTTTGCCAGCAATCAGTTCCTGTTTTCACTGACCGAAAGGATTCTATTGATTATGCTATCACCACAGACTCAATCCAACTCATTCTTAAAAGGAATCAGAATAGAATGAGTTATGGAGTGCCTTCGAAGGACCTTGATAGTCTTTTTAATTTGCATAGAACCTTACGTGAAAAAGCTATTGGCTTTAGAGATATTTATAAATCAAGAATGGGTTTCACAACCTATGCGGATTTGAAAAGTGGAAACATAAATCCGAAAAAAGTGAGACGACTAAGCTTCGATGAAAAAGTACTGTTTGCGATTCCGGAAGAGGTTT
This sequence comes from Cytophagales bacterium, assembly GCA_038241465.1. Lineage (GTDB taxonomy): Bacteria > Bacteroidota > Bacteroidia > Cytophagales > Cyclobacteriaceae > ELB16-189. The sequence continues at coordinate 8,907 of JBBRFP010000015.1, forward strand.
ATGGATGTATAAATCTTGAAGAGATTGAATTCGTGAATTCAAAGATTACTCAATTGCCTTCAAAGTTGAGAACATTAAAAAAGCTTCGCAGTATATATGTTTATAACAATGAGCCTTCTAAAAGACTGAAACTCAAGCGTAATCAAACAATAGAGAAATTAATTATTCGTGGAAGTTATGGCGTATTTCTTCCGGTCAATTTCAAAAAATTACGAAACCTTGATACCCTTGATCTTAAAAGGAATTTGGGGATGACAGCTTTTCCAGAGATATCACGAAACAAGAAATTAAGTAAGCTGGTTTTATCGGAAAATGAGCTTACACTTAGTGATCTGAAAAAAGGAAGTCGGTCGCTGCGTGATCTGAATTTGTCAAAGAATAAAATTATATCAGTGCCCAAAGCCATCGGTCAATTTCCACAGCTGAAGAATCTGGAGTTAAGCTATAATCAGATAGCCAACGTCAGCGATGATATTGGCAAACTTAAGTCCTTGGAATCAGTTTCCTTCTATGAGAATAAGCTTACGGCGATACCTTCTGGAATATTTGAACTTAGCGGTCTACGATCAATTGATCTTTATTTTAATCGTCTTGACGAAGTAGACCCCGCTATTGGAAACCTGACGCAATTGCGTATTCTTTATTTATCGAATAATTTCTTAAAGCAACTTCCGGAATCCATTGGTAATTTGTCTAATCTTTTGGCGCTGTATGCTCATCACAATGATCTTGATTCGTTGCCTTCTTCCCTTGGAAAGTTGAAGCAACTGCGACGTATTGGATTGAATGATAATAATCTCATAGAAGTTCCGCTGTACTTTCTTGATTTCAGAGAATTGGAAGACCTTGATCTCTCTGGCAATAAGATTTTCATGTTTCCGATCGGATGGACTAATCTTTTAAAGCTTCAGACGCTGGGGATTTATGGAAATCCGTTTCAAAACAGAAAAGAAGTTGACAAGGAGGTGGATCAACTGACCAAGATGGGAACGATTTGTCGTTATAAAATCGTCGACACCAAGTGACCTCAAGATTTGTAAAATGTAGAAAGTAGAATGTAAAATGGTTTGGTCTGCGTTTAGCCTTTTACAATGGCATCACCTTACCTCGCAAACAGGCTCTTATCAATCCCCGGTATCACCTTCATCGCATTCTCATAATACACTTTCTTCAATACCGAATCGGGTAACTCCAAGCCATACATCTTCCAATGCGCATGACGCTTTCTATAATAGTTGAAGTACTCGTCTCCGGTTTCTAAAACTCTGAAATACGTATAATATTCTTCCATTTTATAGGTATCCTTTCCAAACAGAACCCGATCCTGATAACGGATCATGAAAGCTCTGGCAAATTTTGGCTGACGACCAAGCTCTGCCAGTACAGCGCCAAGTTCCGTGTAAACATTCGGCATCTCATCAAAAAGTTTCCCGAGCCGATCAAGATCATTTCCAAACCACCCGAGGTGTGCATCAATAAACTTTGTTTTAGTGTGCTTGCGAAACACATTGTGTTGCTCAGCCATGATTGTCTCGAAAGGCGGGAACTTGTCCGCAGGACGGTATCGATCAGGCTCCTGCTTGAGCTCAAGCCAGCGCTCATTATACTTGTCCTTAGGTTTCCAAAAAGAGGCGGGCTCCCCTGAATGGATCAGTACCGGAATTCCAAGCTCGCCACACTTTGCCCATATAGGATCAAGTCGCACATCATCAATGGCGATGCGTTGTCCATTGTTATCCTTATCTGTGAGCCCAAGTCCTTTATAAACTTTCAAACCTCGTACGCCCTGCCGAACAGCTTCATCCATCATGGCAAGCTGATCATTGGGCCAACCTTTATCGTCAAGGTCTTCGAAATTGATATTTAAAAAGAGAGCAAAGCGATTGGGATAATTTTTATTGACATTGTTTAGCGACCATTCAAGGATCTTGCCTCTGAAACCGCTGAGATTTACCATGACACCCATGTTGAGTGAATCCATCTCTATCACAAGCTTTTCGAGATCCTGCACGGGCATGATCCATTGATGATTGTGAACATCAATGAAAGGAAATTTTGAATGAGTTAATGGATGTTCAGGAACCACCAGTGTTGAAACCGGTTCATAGTCCTCAACATCCATTACATTTCGACGATATTCAATCTTGCCGACTGTCCAGTAAATGATGCCATACGCGATACCGATAAAAATCAATACCGCTAATTCAAGCAGAATCCATTTCTTAACAGAGAAGCCAGTCACCGCTGGATTGTTATTGTGCTTTGATTGGTACGCGTATCAACGTGGTGTCCCATGCAATATCCATGTTCACTCCTGTAGAGTCACTACTGAAGCTGAATGTAAGCGACTCGGTAAGCGGAGTCGCTTGAACAGGAACATCAACTTTGATCACATCAAGTGTATAATCAGGTTCGAAGTAACCAAACTTTCCAAGCTCGCTGTTTAATGTAATTAGAAATGAAGTAGGGCCAGGAACTGCAAACATGCGATAGCCTCCTGCATTGATTGGCTTGCCGGCAAAGGTTACATTTTTATTGAATGTTACTTCGGTCGCATCGTTCGCGCCGAGTCTCCAGTACTGTCCATACGGTTGAAGGGCTTCGTCTTTCTTTTCTCCGAAGATCAATCGGCCGCGCTTGGAGGGACTGCTGTATTTAACCTGAATATCCAGACCATTTTCAGAGTAGGAAGCGACTTTGGCTGGGCTTAGGTTTTTGGTGGTGGCAAAGCGATAGGAAGCGAACGCAATGAAGGCGATCACTACGATGGCGATGCCAATAAAGATTTTCTTTTTCATTTGGGTTGGGTTTGGTGGTAAGATTACGATGTAAGGTAGGAATTTTCTGGCGCCTTCAGTGCTCGAACAGATTTACTGTTCACCACAGAGGGCACCTGCGAATGCAAACAAAGAAGGCAAAGACCCCATCTTTCAGCGTCCTTAAAGGCATAAAGATTTTTAAACATCACAACAAACGCTGTGTGACGCTCAGTGAGTATTTCTCAGTATCCTCAATTGTGAAAAAAGCGAAGGCTCCGAAGGAGTGCTAAATTTATGCCCTCCGCATTTCTGCGATCATCTGTCTTTCGCGAGGCGAGAGCTCAGTTTTTGGCTGCTGTGATTGTACAAATTCTTCCAACGTTTCATAGAAACGAAGCCTATGCTTCCAGATCAATGTACCGCTAATAGCTTCCTTAAATTCGCGAAGGTTTGTTTTCCCGTCAAGCCAATATAAGTCGTGCGTAGTTTCACCCGAACTACTGTCGACGTAGCCAGGCATGTAGCGCTGGTTTGAATGCTCTAATTTCCTGCTGACTTCTTCTCTAAAATCTGTCTTACCTACAATATATATTGTCTTCCAACTCATATTTCCCAATAAAGTACGGTTCGCTTGCTGATGCTGTTCCTGAAAATTCTGCGCTCTCATCAAACTACCGTTTATTCTTTCTTTTATACTATTTATCAATTGCAAAGATACATTCTTAACAACGAATGACCCGCGTATGTTCCTTATATCCTTACGAACATAAGGCAAAGATGTTTCAATAATTGAGGAATTATTAACGAACAAGAACATAGCCATGTACTGTTACCGTTTGCGCAGAGTTTAAACAGTGGTAGTAATAGAAAGTCATGCCTGAAGGGTTACCTTTTAGTTTTTAAAATAAAATTTACCGGACTTTAATGAACTTAATATTTCTGTTCGCGCAGTATTGGTTAATTGTTAAAGGTTAATTGTCAAGCAACCGGTTAACAACTAACCGACCACTGTTAATCCCATCTCAAAGCCCCTTCACTGACATACCGCCATCCACCAATATATTCTGACCAGTGATATAGCTTGCTTTATTCATTGCAAGAAATGCAACAATGCTAGCCACTTCAGCGGGTTGTCCGATGCGGGCCATTGGAGTGCGTGCAATAATTTTTTCGAGACGATCTGGTTGCGCAAGAACAGGTGCAGCCAAGGGTGTTTCAATATACCAGGGTGAAACTGCATTGACGCGGATGTTGAAGGGAGCCCATTCCACAGCGAGATGCCTGCTCATCTGCACCATCGCCGCTTTTGTCATTCCATACGGTGGTCCTGACTGCACATCAAAAGTGGCTGCAACCGAGGCTATATTAATAACACTGGCTTTTCCTGAATTTTTTAAAAGCTCAAATGCGCCCTGAGTAAGTGCTGTCATGCCGAATAGGTTGATCTCAAAGATCTTGCGGTACTCCTCTTCAGAATATTCTGAGAATTTTTTACGAATGTTGGTACCAACATTATTTACGAGAATATCCAAACTTCCCCACTTTGATTTTGCTGAATCAAGGATGAGCTTTCGCGATGTGGGATCAGCAATGTCCCCAACCAGTAAAGTCAGTCGTTCGCTGTTTCGAATTTTTATTTCGGTGGTCGTGCGCGCAACAGCGATCACTTCGGCGCCGAGTTCGAGAAATTCCTGAACGATCGCCAGGCCAATTCCTTTTGTACCACCTGTGACGATTGCTTTTTTACCTTCGAGATTCCACATAAGTGACGATTAAGGACTAAAGATGCAGATAAAAGACTTTTAAATTCTCAGGGTTTAATTTGTTAAAATTTAACACCGCTCCAGCTTGTATTTCGATAATTGCGTTGTAAAAAATAAATAGCGATTAATTGGAATGGAATAGCAGCCAGTAGTATCCATGGCTTATTGACGAGCAAATAATGCCCGAAGGCAGGAATGCCTGTGCACACGAACATTAGGAGCCCGCGTAGTAGGTTACCCGATTGATTCCTCGCATTAGGTGCTATGGAAAGAGGAAGATACCGGGTAACCACATTCAACAGGATCATAAAAATGAGGACGTTGTTGATCAGTCCGAAAAATATATCGTCAAGAGCGACACCTTTCCAGATAGCAAGAATACCGACACTGATCACGAGATAGACGGGAATAAACAGTTGGACAAACACAGCTTTTGCCGTGCCAAGGAGGAGCTCGCCTGGCTTTTTCAAAGGAGCAGAATAATAGATCCAGCTCGCTCTGAAGTCATCTGAGAATGGAATTTCAGAAATGGCTGTTTGAGCCACCATAAAGGGGAGGTAAATGAGTAATATGTGGTACGATGTATCGGGCAGATTGGCCCACACCGACGAGATACTTTCTTTACTCTTAAAAAGAAAGATAAATCCAAAAACAAATATTAAACCAAATCCGGGATAGATCTTGAGCTT
>JBBRFP010000016.1:0-13648 GCA_038241465.1 Cytophagales bacterium
AACTTACAAAGGCTATAATTGAAACGATGAAGAGTAATCTGAGCATGCGGGGATTATGAGGAAGAAGAAAAATCTCTTTTGTGGAAAATGGATGATGTGGACTTTGGCGTTCAAGTTAATGATTATTTTAAAACTACTTTATTTTTTACTAATGAACCACGCCCAATAAATTAGTACGAACTGCAATAATAATCTCACTATTGCCGCTGTATGACTTCCCACCGCCGGATGATCCCTTACAACATCCCAAACATGCACTGGAAGAAACAGACACATTAAGATCATGATACCAAGTCCAAATCGGGGGCGATATTTTGGAATCAAAACTCCCACTCCCAGAATGAGCTCGACTAGTCCAGCGACATAGCTCACAAGTAGTTTGGGTAAATAATCGGGAGTCAATGCATAGTAGAACTCAGGCCTTATGAAATGGTTGATGGCTGCAACGATCAGAGAAATACCAAAAAGTATGGCGAGAATTGATCGAAGTATTCTCATTGGGGTTAACAGTTATGACTTTAAGTTTCCGGGATGAACGAGATCCTCCAACTTAATAGAATCATCTTTGATTGCTAACTGTTCAATATCACCGTTCTCTGTCAACATGATGGCCAGACCGCGTGTAGAGGGAAATTGCGCAAACGTGATCAGCATGATCGACGTGAAAGGAACGGACAGCAGCATTCCCAAAAGTCCCCACACCGATCCCCAGAAGGCAAGGGCAATGAGAACAACCAAAGGACTTAAGTTTAATGATTTTCCCATGACCTTTGGCTCGACATAGTTGCCGAAGATGAGATGAATGGCTTCAATGGCACCGAAGATCCAAAGGAATGGCCAGATGGTTCCAAACTGTAATATCGAGAACGCCGCTGGAAGTAGCGTCGATATCAACGGACCTACATAGGGAATAAAGTTCAGCGTGAAAATAAGCAATGCCCAAAGAAAGGCAAACTCAACACCCACGATCACCATGACGATGTACCCGAGTATAGCAACCGCAACACTCACGTAGGTCTTCACTAACATGTACTTGTTTAGTGAGTGATAAATTTGAGTGAATAATGATGACATCCTTTCTGCCTGGCCAGGAGCGTTGAACACGAGCGATATTTTTTTGATAAAGGACTGTTCTTCCAGTATGATGAAAATAGTATAAACAAGAACGAGAAAAAGATTTCCAACGATGGAGGAAGTTGAAGTCACAAAGTCTTTTAGGAAAGCTTCAATATTGAGCTCACTCACTTTTGAATCTATATCCTGAGAGATGGTCGGCATGTTGATCATTTCACCAAGATTCGCAATCATCAAATTAAGAGTTGCCAGGTACGTAGAATAATTGACGATGATCTGATTCACGTTGGAGACCAGCATACGAATAGAGCCTTCCAAAACGCCAACGATGATGAGCAAAGCAATCGTCCTTCTTATCCAGGGACGAAATGGCTTACCACGGAATTTTATTTTTTCAATCAGACCATTAAATGCTTTAATAAAGTACCACAGCAGAATTCCGAACGCCAAAGGTTTAAGAAGTTCTTTGAAAAATATCAAAAAGAAAATTACAATCCCCACAAACATCGCACCGCACAGCGCTTTGAAGAGGAGGGAGTCGGTGAAACGCTTTTCGGTCATAATCGTTTATGAAACCCAAAGCTAGTAAAAATGTATGGACGTATTATCCGGTTGATTTGCTTACTACATTATTTCCGGTAACAGAGGGCGCTGTTCCCGAGGCGGATCGAGGTAGGTTTGGCTTTGTCGGGGGAACCTGTGTCAAGAATAGTCATATTAATGAGGCGGCCGTCATCGTATTTAAATGTGATGGTATAATTATAAATATCATACGTTCCTGAGCCGGTCATTTTATCCTGCATGTCTTCGGTGTATCCCTTCACATGACGAACCCAATAGATCGCGCCATGGTCATCAAACCGTCCGTTCATCGAAAGTGTGATCGTTGGTTCCGGGCCATTGTACGCCTTTGGATCCTGTTCGGCAGTAAATGTACCGTCGATCTTGAGGTGATCTGTCCTTGGAAGTTTTTTGAATTCAACCCTATCGTAGGCGAGAATACCATTCTTCAACTGAAAAATTTCTTCCAGTGCTCCATAACGGATCGTTCCGATTTCGCTATTTTTTTCTTTCGTGTATTTTCCCCAGGGCCCTGGATACGAATCTCTTTTCTTCTCATAATTAGAAAGACCATCACTACCCACAGCATTCCAGAAGCTTCCGTCTTCAAAAAATGCAACGTACTTCATCTTGCTGGACGTCTCATAAAAACTTGATCCGAGCTTAAAGCCAGACCAGATTCCTACCAGTTCATTCCCAGAAACAGGTGTTGTCGACATGGACGGCGCGGCGTTTACTCCACCGCCAAGCGTCCCAGTTTTGATTGGATCCTGAGTTACCGGATAAAGAGTAGCAACAAGTTTTTTTTGTGGCTCAACGCTCTCCGCCAATGTTGTGATATCTTGATTGAAAGTATCAGAGTTTGTCTGGATCAGGATGCTGCCGGCCCTTTTGTGTCCGATAATACTGATTAGCATTATAATATAGTTCCCGTTATCGGATTGCACGGGAGCAACTCCACTCATGCCGATCCAACCATCATCCGATGGACCGGTTTCTATTTCCGTTGGAGCGTTGACTTTGTGGACGCTCTTTACTAATAGCTCCCACTCCTTAAGAAACTCATCCTTAAAATTATCGGTAGAAGAGCGGGTAGCATAAATTGTGAAGCGGCAGTAGCTGGATTTGTCATCACCATAGCGGGTGAATTGCAAAGCTTCCTTTCCTAGTACACGTTCATATCCGGCTGGCGGAGTCAAAATAAAAACATCAAACGTTTCTGTCTGAGCAAAGCCCGCTGATGCAGTACAAATAAAAGCCAGGAGAGCGAGGGTAGATAATCTCATAACGAGACCAATTATCCAATGAAGATAGATACTTTTAAACTTAAAATGAAGTCCTGAATCATGAGTAAAAGGTGACTCATGATTCAGAACGGATGCCCTATTCTGTAAACTAATGGTTCACGCTAATAGCTGCATGGCCCAAAACAATTCCTTTTGTTACAATGGAGGTGCCATCGATATTGATTTTAGGTTCACCGAAGGAACGTATGTGAACTTCATCGGATGCATACAGACGGATTCGGCCATCACCGTAGATTCTGGTGGTCGCATTCTCACTTTTAAATCCGCGTGTATCAACTCTGTTCTCGCCAAATACTCTGTATATCTGGCGGTTAGTTGATCCTGATATGATTCTCAGTTCATTCGCTCCGTAAAGACTGGCCTTGAATTTTCTGGACGTCAGCGATGCAAGTCTGATTTCATTCGCTCCGTACGCCTTAAGTTTAAATTTTTCTGCTGATAGTGCGCTGTCGCAACGGATCTCTCCGTCACCCCGGATTTCAATACTCTTTAGATCTTTATAGGTGACGTATGCCGTAATGGATGATCCGGCATATAATCCCCGTCTGCCTGAATAATTGTTTTCGATATTGCGCACCTGCTTCTCTGTAACACGAGCGTGATCAAGATAGATCTTGAGTTTGCCGCCTTTCACGATCACATTGACCTTGCTTTTTGGAATCTGATTATAGATTAACCGGATTGACTCTTCATCACCTTTTTGAAGAATGACGTTGACTCTTGGGGAGGCAATGACCTGATTGAAGTGATTCAACGGCCTGGCTTCCTCCATTTCCTGGGCGTTTGCACCAGCTCCAAAAATGCTTAGAGCGATAAGTAGGAGTGTTCTAAGGGTGGTTTTCATCGTTTTTCCTTTTGTTTCCCTTAGGACAACATTGGCCTTTGACACCCCTACTGTCCTTCAAAAGAAAGCTGAATCAGTTGTCGGTATTCGGCAATTTGAGATTTGCCAATGAATAGTGATGACGGCTTACGGTTTTATCGCTAGGCAAGTCAAAGGTTGAATAGGCTCGTGAACAGATTGAGAGACTTCTAAAAAGAAACTCTTTGAGCCTTTCTTGGTGCTATCGGGTCCATTAAGATGTTATTCGTTTCTCAGCGACTCCACCGGATTCGATCTTGCAGCCTTCACGGATTCAAAACCAACTGTCAGCCATGCGATGCCGATGGAAATAATACCCGCTGCAAATATGACGACAAGAGATATGTCGATTCTGTAAGCGTAGCCTTCAAGCCAACGGCCCATTGTATAGTATCCAACCGGCCCGGCGATAATGAATGAAATGATCACCAGCTTCAAAAAATCCTTTGACAGCATGGTTGATAATTGAAATACAGAAGCACCCATCACTTTGCGTATCCCAATTTCCTTGGTACGCTGCTCCGTTGTGTAAGCCGCGAGTGCATATAAGCCAAGGCATGCTATGAATATTGCCAGGGCTGCGAAAATAAAAATTACCTTCGCTAACTGTTGTTCAGAGATATATAAAGTTTGGATGTGCTGATCAAGGAATGTGAATTCAAAGGAACTCGGAATAATCTTTTTAAACTCACTTTCAATTTGTTTCATGGTACCGCTCAGATCATTCGATTCAATTTTTACGAGAAGTACTGCGTATCCTTCCGTTTCCGCATTATGAAAAGCATACGCACTGATGGGCTCTCTCAGTGAAGCAAAATGAAAATCCTCCGTTACTCCAACGATTTCAACCTTTTCAAAACCATCCAGCCTGATCGATCTGTTGACCGCTTCGTCCGGAGTAAGTCCAAGGAAATCAACTGCATTTTTATTCAGTACTACCTGGATGGTAGTATCGTTTTGATCTTTTTGGGGTAAATCTTTTCCCGCCAATAATTTTATTCCTAACGTATTAATGACTCCTTCTTGTGCCCGGACGGTTGTGATCGGTGTGGATTGTCCGCTGCCATCAAGTGACGGTAAGGTTCTGCCGCTACTGCTATTTCCTGGATAAGATTGCGAGCGGGCAACGCTTTTTATAGAGGCCAATCCTTCCAGCACGGTCTTTAATGAATTTATCTGTTCTTTACTTTCGGCACCCGTTGTGCCAATTGCGATGACAAATTCAGGATGATAGCCTAATTGTTTAGAGCGTATAAATCCTAACTGCTGATAAAGAATGAGTGTGCAGATGATCAGAATAATGGAAACGGAAAACTGAACGATGACTAGAAATTTTCTTAAAGAGGAATTTCCTCCCAAACCAGACGGGGATCCTTTTAATATTTCTTTTGGTGAAAAAGAGGAGAGGTAGGAAGCTGGATAAAATCCTGCTAACAGCGTTAGTACTACGAAGACTAACAAAAATGCGATCCAGAACCATCCAGACCCTAAAAAGCCTGGAGTGAAATTTTTACCAGCAATTGAATTAAAAATTGGAAGACTCAGCACAACGACACAAATGCTGATGCCCATAGCCAGTAAAACGAAAACGGATGTTTCCAAATAGAATTTTCTTGCAAGATGTCGGCTGGTGGCGCCTAGGGTTTTATTGATGCCTATTTCTTTGAATCTCCGTTGTGATTGCGCGGTGGACAGGTTCATGTAATTCACTGCTGCGATCAGGATAATGATCAATCCTAAACCCATTAATATGTTTAGTTGACTCAAATCTCCTTTTGATCCTCCTAAATTTTCTTGAACATCAGGATATCTTAAATGTATATCTTTTAAAGGATGCACTTCCAACGTATACCAGCGATTGTCTTTATTTGGAATGTTACGCACCAGGGATTCAGCAATTTTTTTCTCGACGATGGCCGGGTCTGCTTTATCGTGCAATAGAAGATAAGTTTCAAAGCTTGCATTACTCCACGATAAACTTTTATCACCCCATGTTCCAAGGAACGAGGCGATGACCGGAAATTGGAATCTTGAATTTACTTTTGGATTTTCAAACACCCCGGTCACTTCAAAATCCAGTGTATCCCTGTCTATTTTTAGAGACTTGCCTATCACATCGATTGATCCGAAGTATTTTATCGCGGCAGATTCTGAAATCGCCACGGTATGCGGTCGTGAAAGCGCCATGGATGAGTTGCCACGAATGAAAGGGATAGTAAGAACATCAAAAATTCCTGAATCAGCCCAGACCAACTTGTTTTCCGAGGATTTTATATTCTCAGAGGAAACAAATGCTTTTCCGGAAAAATTATTGGGGAGAATCCGAACGGCCTTTTCGATTTCGGGGATTTCTTTTGGAAATGTAACGGCTGCAAGATTGGGAACGCCATTCCATTTGCGAACCTGTCCGTTATAATCAGCGGATATGCTAAGAAGATAGACCCTGTCACCTTTCTCGTGGTATCGATCAAACGAAAACTCATCAATTACATAGAGGCCAATCAATATAAAACCCGCAAGTCCGATGGAAAGACCTAAAAGGTTGATGAGACTAAACGTCTTATTTCTGATGAGACTTCGAAGAATGATTTTGAAGTAGTTTCTGAGCATAGGTCAAATTTACTATTGGACTACAAATGTTCCGTGCAGGTTACACTTAAATCGTAAAAAATTTATTTGCTTGGGCAATTCTATTCGTTCCTTAGTGATGTTACGGGATTAGTTAATGCTGCCTTCACAGATTCAAAGCTCACAGTCACCAATGCGATTAGTAAAGCAATACTGCCGGCCACTATAAATATCATTGGATTAATAGGAACACGGTATGCAAATCCGGCTAACCATTGATCCATGGCATACCATGACAACGGCACGGATATTACAAATGCGATGACAACAAGTTTCACAAACTCTTTGGACATAAGGCCGACGATTTGATTGACGCTGGCGCCCATTACTTTCCTCACCCCAATTTCCTTAAATCTTCTTTCCGCCATGTAGGACGACAGTCCATACAATCCAAGACAGGAGATCAGCATGGCAATAAGCGTGAAGCCTGTAATGATACTTGAGACTTTTTGATCTTCTGAATATTGTTGTTGAAGAGAATTATCAAGAAAGGAAAATTCAAAGGGAGTATCACTTCCTATCTTATTCCATTTATTTTCAATTGTGGAAATGGTTTCTTTAAAATTCTCCGTGTTGACATTCAGTACAACAAAACTAAATTCGTTGGTTGCATTCGTCATCTGAAAAAGCAACGGCTTGATTTCGTCTTTAACTCCGGTTTGGTGATAGTCTTCTATGACTCCGATGACTTCAAATGAGGATTTTTTACCATCCCATTCATTGTGGATAGTCCTGCCCCTTGCTTCTTCCGGTGTAAAACCTAACTGTTTAGCAGCACTTCTGTTAAGAACGATCTTGTTCTTGCTTTCCATTTCGTAATTGTCCGTAAACGAGCGCCCTGATAGAAGTTTTATTCCCATTAACTCGATGTAACCATAGTCAACATCATTTCTATGGATGTCAATGGCTGTTTCCATGTTCCCTCCGTCGGGAAAGAAAAAGGAATCGCTCCAGACATAGGTGCCAGGGATATATTCAGTAGCGGAAACTGCCTTGATTGCACTTTCATTCTGAAGTTCTTTCTTGAGCGCTGAATAGCTATTTCTGGCAGTATGCGTGCGGAGCGGTAAAACGATCTTCGCTTCAGCATCAAATCCAAGATCTTTCTCTAGCATAAACGTAAGCTGATCGGAGATGATTAACATCCCACAGACAAGTGTGATCGCGATCATAAACTGAAATATAACCAGTGACCTTCTTAACCATCCTGATGAATTGCTCATCGTGAATTTTCCTTTTAACACCTGAGCCGGTTGAAAGGAGGATAAATAAAACGCCGGGTAGCTCCCCGCGAGGATACCCGTGACAATTGCAATACCTACGAGGGCTGATAGGAAGAATCCAATATTATCAGCGTCATAGGAGATGCTCTTTCCTGTGAGATCATTAAAAAACGGCAGCCCTAACTGAACTAACATGATGCTGATCAGCAGTGAAACAATAACGATAACCATTGCCTCTCCAAGAATCTGACTGATAAGGGAGATGCGGAAGGCTCCCATGACTTTTCGTATCCCGATTTCAGATGCCCTTCTGGTAGCCTTCGCGGTAGAGAGGTTCATGAAATTGATGCATGCGAGGAGTAATATGAAAACACCAAGGGAAGCGATAACATAAGTATAAATAATACGTGGACTCTGTCCAACATCTGATCGCAGGTAAATATCTTTCACAGGCTCCAGTGTCAGCGTCTTTTTTCTGCCCATCGCTGCGATATCATCGCCTCCGTGCTTCATTAATACTTCATTCATCCTTTTTATGATATCAGCCACATTTTGTCCCGGCACGAGTTTAACGTATGCTGGAATGAAATTTTGTCCTCCCCATTGTTCAGAAAGATCTGGATCGGTACGCAGTGCTTTTGCAAACCCGTCGCTAGTCATGGAAGTAAAAAAATTGGCTTTGATATGACTCTTGCCAAACTCCTTAAACACACCAGTGACTTTATAATTAATTGCTTCGCCTCCCTGGCTTATGGCGATGACCTTATCCAAAGCAATTTCATCATCAAAAAGCTTCTTTGATAATGCCGCTGATAGTACGACAGAATTAGCTTCAACAAGAGCTTTTTTCGAGTTACCCTGAATTAGATCATAGGAAAAGATTTCAAAGATGGAAGAGTCAGCAACGAAACCATTCGTTTCGTAAAAAAGTTTGTCTTCATATTTGATAAGATTCCTCGATACTCCCGGTGGATTGACAAGACGTGAAGCCGATTCGATCCCTACTATCTCATCACGCATCGTCAGCGCGATAGGAGGGGAGGTAGTACCCATCTTCTTTAGGTCGGCATCAATTTCAAATTCAGTGACGATGCGATAAAGATCTCCAAGCCTGTTCTGATGCTTATCATAGCTCATCTCATCCTGGATGTAGAGCGCCAATAACAGGCAGCACGTCACTCCGAGGGATAGACCCAGTATATTAATAATGGAGTACCCTTTATTCCGCGCGAGATTGCGAATGGCAATTTTCAGGTAATTGAGAAGCATGTCAGATAATTTGAAAAGTGTACTTTCCAAATTAGTGCCATTCTCAAAACTGCAAATTTGAAATGATTAGTGGCTTTTCCAGAAAATAATTTGAGCGAAGACGAACGATACCGTTCATATTCGGTCAATGCCCATGGTATCGAAGCTCTTTCTCTCTTTCCGCTTCTTCTTTTTCTCGTTTGATCCTGACCTTGGCCACGGGTCCGACCATGATTGGAACAGCCTCCAGCTCAACATTCGCAAGTTCAAGTCCATACATTTCTTCGGTAGAAAGGCTGTGACTTTTTATAAAGCGATAGCCCTGAATAATCAGATTGTCAAAAGAAGATATCTCGCTATCCACTGAAGCAAGGGAATGTAGCATAATGAATTTAAAATCTGCCGGCATACTATGTTTTTGCAGCGATTCATAGTGACTGATCAGATCAATCTCGCCTGTCTCGGCCATATCGTGAAGGATCTTAGCAAATAATAAGTTTACGCGATGATCAGCCTTGAAGCCGAGCTTGATCCTCACAAAGAAACACTTTCGCGGAATAACGGTGTCCACTGAGTATTTTGAAGTGTAGGGACTATCCACCGTGTCGACGTGAAGGAACCAATAGACATCCGCGCGCTTCGGACGTTTTTTAAAAATGGAATAGATAATGTTTGAATCGATATACCGCTTGCTGTCGGCGACTGCCATGAATACAAGATTGGTAGCTTCCTTCGGAATAGACGTATCTTTTTGGAGATCCTGTATGAGCGGCACATAATGTTTTAAATCAACAAACTCGGTGTGTCGATCACGAAGATCTCTTGCCTTGAGCAATATGAACATGATGATAAAGAATACAGAGGCGATAGCAAATGTAAACCAGCCACCGTGTGAGAACTTATCAAGATTCGACACCAGGAACATTCCTTCAATAGAAAAGAAGATGATCGCCAGCGCCGTTGATCGCAGCCTTGACTTCTTCACCATTGTAAAATAATACACCAAAAGAGTCGTGGTCATCAGCATATCAATCGTAATGGCAAGTCCATAGGCACCTTCCATGTGTACGGATCGCTTGAAATAAAGAACCACTAATATGGTACCAGCAAGCAATACCCAGTTGATAACCGGTAAATAGATCTGGCCCTTCATTTTGCTTGGGTAACGAACTTTTGTACTTGGCCACAATTTTAATTTCATGGCTTCATTTACAAGCGTAAATGTTCCCGAGATCAATGCCTGGCTTGCGATAATGGCTGCCATCGTGGCGATCACAATACTAAAGATCAAGAGCGCTTCAGGTATGATCGAATAAAAAGGAATGCGATCATTAAGGTACGTTCCTTCTTGCGTCAATAGCCACGCAGCCTGACCAAAGTAATTGAGTAACAAACATCCCAGAACAAAGACCCATCCAACCCTGATGTTACTTTTCCCGCAATGACCGAGGTCGGAATACATTGCTTCAGCCCCGGTGGTACAAAGAAACACGCCACCTAAAATCCAGAACCCGCCTGGATATTGGATAAGAAGTCTCACGGCATACATCGGATTGACCGCCTTTAAAACAGACAAATTTTGAAAGAGTTGTATCGCACCGAATATTCCTATAAAAATGAACCAGACAGTCATGATAGGACCAAATATTTTTCCTACGACATTCGTCCCGAACTGTTGGAAGAAGAATAATAAAATAAGTATCCCGATTACAATCGGAACGGTTGGTATGTCCGGATAATCGATGGTCAGACCTTCTACGGCCGCGGAGATACTGAAAGACGGAGTTATGAAACCGTCAGCAATGATGGCGGCGCATCCAATGATTGCTGGGAAAATCACCCAGGAAGCCTTGTATTTTCTTACGAGCGCATAAAGCGCAAAGATCCCGCCCTCGCCTTTATTGTCGGCATTCAGTGCGAGGTAAACGTATTTGATGGTTGTAACCAGCACGAGTGTCCAGAACACACAGGACGCCCCACCAATGATGAGCTCTTCAGTGATGACCTTCGTGTCAATGATCGCACGAAATACGTAGAGTGGAGACGTACCGATATCTCCATAGATAATTCCAAGAGAAATCAATACTCCGGCCGTGGATAATTGGTACTTGCTGAGATCTTTTGATCCGTCCATAAATTTTAAATGTCCTCCTTCGGCTTGCCGATGATCAACCGGTTACTTCGATCATAAGAAATGTAACTCCATACCCAGCTGATGAATGTAAGGAGTTTATTTCTGAAACCCGTTATCGACATCAGATGGACAAACATCCAGATGTACCAGGCGACAAAGCCCTGAGTCGAAAAAAGTTTAGTATCCACCACGGCTCTGTTCCGTCCAATAGTGGCCATGCTTCCTTTATCAAAGTAATGAAATGGTTTCATGGGTTGTTTGTTTATCAACCGCGCGATATTTGCGGCCACAAGCGATCCTTGCTGCTGAGCAGGAGGGGCCATCTGTGGATGACCTTTTGGAAACTTTGCATCCACGCCTTCCATCAACGACACATCCCCGATCGCAAAAATATTTTCATACCCTTTTACCCGATTGAATTCATCCACACTAAGGCGATTTCCTTTAACGGTATTTTCAGGTTTTAATCCTGCAATTGGATTTCCCTTAACGCCGGCAGCCCAGATAAGCGTCCGCGATATTAGCGTTTGGCCATCACTCAACGCAGCTTCATAGCCATCGTATGATTTCACTGCCACGTTCAGATGCACGTTGACACCCATCTTCTGTAAATATTCCAGCGCTTTCTCCGACGACTTTTCTGACATCCCATTTAAAAGCTTGGCATTGGACTCCACCAAATGAATGTTCATTTTGGATACATCGATCTCTTTATAATCCTTTGGAAATACGTTTCGCTTTAATTCTGAAAGGGCTCCGGCTAATTCAACTCCTGTTGGTCCACCTCCAACAATGACATAATCCATCAGGCTATTGACCACCTCCTGATCTCCGCTCAGTAGCGCATGCTCCATGTTGCGTATTACTTTATTGCGAACCTGGATGGCATCTTCGATCGTTTTCATTGACATCGAATTGCTTTCGATATCTTTCATTCCATAAAAATTGGTAGCGGCTCCGGTGGCGATTACCAGGTAATCATAATGAGCAACACCAATGGACGTTTCAATGAGATTTTCTTCGGGTTTTATCTGTGTGACTTCCCCAAGTCGGAAAAAGAAATTAGGTCGATAGGAAAAACGTTTGCGTAGCGGGAAAACGATTGAGGAGGTCTCCAATCCGGATGTTGCCACCTGATAAAGAAGGGGTTGAAAAGTATGGTGGTTATAGCGGTCAAACATCACCACCTGAGCCTTTAAATGCTTGAGGTTTCTGACCAGTTCTACGCCACCGAATCCGCCACCGATAACGATGATCCTTGGTTCGCCCGAGTCTGCAATCCGTGTTTGCCTAATGATTGATTTGGGCATTTAAAACGAGTAAATCAGTAAAACAAAGGCGAATTTACGCCATTAGCGAGGAATTTGTTGATTCGTCTAAAAATAATTTAGAAGCATGGGATTACTCGCGTAAACGAATGTATTTTTGCGCCCATCAAACCCAAATCCTTATGAAGAAATTATTGATAGTAGTATCTATAGGCGTCCTTTTCGCAAGCTGCGGCGGTGCTGAAAAAGAGAAAATGAAAAACCAGCTCGACTCACTTCAAAATGAACTGCAAGTGAGCCAGCAAATGAATCAAACATTGGCTGAAGTCGGTACGTTGATGGATTCAATCGATGCAAGCCGTCAGGTATTACGTGTGAACATGGTAGAAGGCACTACCTACGCTGCCTACACCTCAAGAATGAAGGATCTTAACAACTATGTTAAGGAAACTCAGTCTAAGATCGGTGATCTGGAAAAATCTTTAAAGAAATCTAAAGCCAATAATAACGCCTTTGCTGCTACCATCAAGAAATTGAAAGCCGATCTTGAAACCAAAAACGGTGAAATTGCTTCGCTGCAGCAGAAGGTACAAGATCTTGGAACTCAGAACGACAACATGAAGATCACCATTGACTTGCAGGAAGCTGAGCTCAACGATAAGTCTTCACAGATCGAAGCAAAGACTCAGGAGCTGGCATTGATCGAGGCTAAGATTCAGGAGTTGATGATTCAAAGTAAAATGAGCGAGTCGGATTCATATTTCGCACGTGGCCAGGCAGTAGAGGAAGCAGCGAACCGTACGAAATTGGCTCCTCGCAAAAAGAAAGACACTTATAAAGAGGCTATTGAACTTTACAAGAAGGCATTGTCGCTTGGTAATGACAAAGCGCAGGCGAGGATTGATGAACTTCAGAAGAAGGCTAATTAATCAATTCGAAAATTAGCTAATTAATTAATTTAAAAATGGATAGCCCGTTCTGTAAAGAACGGGCTATTTTTTTCTGACTTCTGACTTCCCAACTTCTGACTCCTCAACTACTCCTAAAACCATTTCTTAAACTTAAAATACCGTATCATAGCAAATACGATCAATGCCATAAAAAGCATCACACTTGGATAGCCCCAGTCGGCCCGGAGCTCAGGCATATAGTCGAAATTCATTCCGTATATGCCCACAATAAATGTTAAAGGCATGAAGATGGTTGAAATGATCGTCAACACTTTCATCACTTCATTCATGCGCGAATTCATCGTATTGATATGAATATCCATGAGGCTTGAGGTAAGATCTTTATACGTGTCCAACGAATCAATAAGGTGTACAACATGGTCGTATACATCT
>JBBRFP010000017.1:0-13562 GCA_038241465.1 Cytophagales bacterium
CTACAAAACGATCCCCTTCACTCGAGGGATCACACCCTTTTTCATTCTTCCTACTTCGGCGAAATTTTTCAACCGCCGAGAATCTAATTTTTTCTCCGCAGTTCTCAAGATCCAATTCTACCTTTCATTGAATTAAGCAAAGTTCGTTCAGCTTGATACAGAATGGATGTTCGTTATTAACGTTCATTAGTTCTAATCCATTGAAATGAATTCGCTACAAACAAGAAACTATGCTCGACCGCATTATTTATTTTTCTATTCACAACAAGCTTATTATTGCCCTGTTCATGCTTACTCTTATCGGTTGGGGAAGCTATTCCGTTACGCAACTTCCAATCGATGCCGTTCCTGATATTACCGATAATCAGGTACAGGTTATAACCATAGCTTCCACCCTTGCCGCCCCGGAGATTGAGCGTCTCGTTACCTTTCCTGTAGAGCAAACCATGGCAACGATTCCTGGTATAACAGAAATACGATCGTTTTCAAGATTCGGTTTATCGGTTGTTACAATCGTATTTAATGGTAAGGTAGAAGTATACTGGGCGCGTCAACAGGTAAGTGAGCGCCTCTCTCAGGCACGAAGCTTAATACCCGCAGGTGTGGGATCTCCGGAGTTGGCTCCGCTTACTACCGGTCTCGGCGAAATCTATCAATATGTCGTGCGACCAAAAAAAGGATTCGAAAAAAAGTATACTTCGATGGATCTCCGTACAATCCAGGATTGGATTGTAAGACGGCAGATGTTGGGGGTTAAAGGAGTTGCAGACGTTGCAAGCTGGGGAGGAGAGTTGAAGCAATATGAAATTGCAATACAGCCCGACCAGTTAAGAAGCGCTGACGTAACGATCGAGGAGATTTTTAATGCTCTTCAAAAAAATAATCAGAATACCGGCGGTGCTTACATCGACCAAAAGCCATATGCATTTTTCATAAGGAGTGAGGGGTTGATCACGACACCGGAAGACATTCAAAAAATTGTCATAAAAAATAATGCAACCGGATTACCCATCTTAATAAGAGATGTGGCCGATGTTCGATATGGATATGCGACGCGTTATGGCGCCGTGACCTACAACGATGGAGGTGAAGTCGCGGGTGCTGTTGTGATGATGTTAAAAAACGCTAACTCTTCCGAAGTAATAGCGAATGTGAAAGAGCGTATCGCTCAAATTCAGCAAACTCTGCCGGAAGGAGTAGAAGTATATCCCTTCCTTGATCGAACAAAACTGGTCAACAATGCAATCTCAACCGTGATCAGAAATCTTGCTGAAGGAGCCTTGATCGTGGTGTTTGTTCTAGTGCTTATGCTTGGGAATCTCCGCGCCGGGCTCATTGTGGCTTCTGTCATACCTCTTGCTATGCTCTTTGCCATTATCATGATGAATTTCTTTGGTGTATCGGGAAATCTTATGAGCCTTGGAGCAATTGACTTTGGTTTGATCGTTGATGGTGCCGTTATCATTGTTGAGGCGACCATGCATCATCTTACCCTGTCAGGTGTTTCCCGCAGGCTTAGTCAAACTGAAATGGATAGTGAAGTGAATCTTGCAGCAAATAAAATGATGCGATCCGCAGCGTTTGCTCAAATAATCATTCTGATTGTTTATGTTCCAATTCTTTCTCTCGTGGGAATTGAAGGCAAAATGTTCAAGCCAATGGCACAGACTGTTGCCTTTTCGGTTGTCGGCGCATTGATTCTGTCGCTCACTTATGTTCCGATGATCTCATCACTATTACTAAGTAAGAAAACAATCCACAAGAGAAATATTTCAGATCGATTCATTAGTTGGGTACACAGTATCTACAAGCCAGTCATTGAATTTTCATTGAAACGAAGGATGCTCATCCTCGTCCCTTCTGTAATTGCGCTTGTACTTTGTGGAATTCTATTTTTGACACTGGGTGGAGAATTTATTCCCACTCTTGACGAGGGTGACTTTGCCGTCGACACACGCGTGATGACGGGTAGCTCTCTTTCTCAAAGCATAGAGGCTACCCAAAAAAGTGCTCGCATTCTGTTGGACAATTTCCCGGAAGTAAAAGAAGTGGTGAGCAAGACCGGAACTTCAGAGATCCCAACCGATCCTATGTCTATCGAAGCGAGTGATATGATGGTCATTTTAAAAGACCAGCAAGAGTGGACCAGCGCATCCTCACGCGATGAGCTTGCCGATAAGATGTCCGCCAAACTCCATCAATCGATGCCAGGTGTTTCGTACGGGTTTCAGCAACCTATCCAAATGAGATTTAATGAATTAATGACCGGTGCGCGGCAGGATGTAGTTATTAAGATTTACGGTGAAAATCTTATTCAACTCGCTGATTATGCGGATCGGATTGGAAAAATTGCACGAACCGTAGAGGGAGCTCAGGATATTTATGTCGAACCCATCGGCGGCCTACGTCAGATCGTTGTCAGGTACAACCGCGATGAACTAGCAAGATTTGGATTGAATATCGAGGCTGCAAATCGTGCTTTGCGAACTGCTTTTTCCGGTGAGCCCGCTGGACTGGTATTCGAAAATGAAAAAAGATTTGATCTCGTGCTTAGGCTAGCCAATACGAGCCGTCAAAGCATCAATGATATCAGAGATTTGTATGTCACTGCTTCCAATGGCCAAAATATCCCATTGAAACAACTCGCCTCGATTGAGTTTGAAGTGGGTCCTAACCAGATTCAACGTGACGATGCCAAGCGCAGAGTAATCGTTGGGTTTAATATCAGGGGTCGCGATGTTCAAACGATCGTTACAGAGATTGATGCAAAGATCCGCGCTCAAGTTAAATTTGATCCTGGATACTATACAACCTATGGCGGATCATTTAAAAATCTTGAAGAAGCGAAAGCCCGGTTGATGATTGCTGTTCCGCTTGCCCTTGCGCTGATTTTTCTTTTGCTGTTCTTTACATTTAACTCGTTCCGACAAAGCCTTCTTATTTACACTGCGATTCCCTTGTCGGCTATCGGAGGTGTCCTTGCTCTTTGGATAAGGGATATGCCGTTTAGCATATCAGCAGGGATAGGCTTCATCGCATTGTTTGGAGTTTCCGTTCTTAACGGCATCGTACTCATTGCTGAGTTCAATCGACAGAAGGCGGAAAATAAATTCACGGTTTTTGAAATTGTTTTAAGAGGAACAGAAGTCAGGCTACGTCCTGTTCTTATGACTGCGCTGGTTGCTTCGCTGGGATTTTTGCCCATGGCATTATCTTCTGGATCAGGCGCAGAAGTGCAACGACCACTTGCTACAGTAGTCATCGGCGGGTTAATCACAGCAACCTTGCTCACGCTTGTTGTACTTCCTATTCTTTACACCTATTTCGAATCATCCGTGATTAAAAAAATCAAGGAGGACTCATCATCACAACAATAATTTTGCCATGCAACGACTACACTACACACTTGCGTTCACATTAAGTCTTGTTATCTCAACGGCCCTTTCTCAGGCTGTCAGCCGTGACGAGGCTGTGCAGATCGCTTTGAAAAATAATCAGTCGATCAGGGCTGCTGAATATCAGGTGGACTACTTCAGGGAGATGAAAAAAACCGGCAGTGACATCGGCAAAATGTCCTTTGTCTGGATACGTGGGCAATACAATTCAATTGTTCAAGATGATAACTTTACGTTGACCCAAACCCTTCCGTTCCCTACTGCCATTGGCTCTCAAGTGAAGCTTGGAAAGGAGCAACTTATAGGATCACAGAAAAATCTGATGGTGGCGCAAAACAACCTCGTTTTTGAAGTCAAATCTGTTTATGAACAGTTGCTTTATCAGAATGCCTTGCAAAAACTTCATCTGACACAGGACAGTTTGTACGCTGATTTTGCAAAAGCCTCCGCGCTGCGATACAAAACCGGAGAAAGTAATTTATTGGAAAAGACAACGGCCGAAACACAATTGCTTGAAGTTAAAAATCTGTTAAAACAGAATGAGGCTGATATTCAAATATTGGAAACAAAACTTCAGGCCTTGTTAAAAAGTGATGCGTCTGTAATCGCCGCTGATGTACTTAACCGGTTATTGTCCGATTCAGAAATATCTTACGTTGAGAATAATCCACAGCTAGCCTATTTTAAGCAGCAGGTCAACATCAGCCAGCAGTTCAAAAAGGTTGAGCGAAACAAACTCATGCCTGACATTCTTCTTGGATACTTCAATCAAAGTCTTGTAGGGGTGCAGAATATCGATGGACAGGATCAATACTTTGGCAGGGACAAACATTTTCAGGGATTTCAGCTTGGTTTTGGAATACCATTGTGGTTCGCTCCTCATGTTGCCAGATCAAAGGCCGCTGCTTTTCAGGAGGAGGCCTCCCGGAAAAATGCCGAGTATTATGAGACATCACTCAACAGCGAAGCCAGACAAGCGCTACAAGAGTTAGATAAAAATCTCGCCAGCCTTAACTATTATGAATCAAGTGCTCTGACCAATGCTGACTTGATATTGAGTCAATCGAGAAAAGCCTATCGCGCGGGAGAGATTGGCTACATTGAATATCTCCAGGCGCTTCGCAACGCCATTACCATCAAGAGCAATTATCTCATTGCCCTGACGCAATACAATCACTCGATAATTAAACTTCAATTCCTTTCCGGAAACACAAATGCTAAATAAAATGAAAAATATCTTCCTGTATATTTCAATATCGCTGACGATTATCGCCTGTTCAGGCAAGAAAGAATCTTTACAACAGAAAGAAATACTACCACAAGGTAATTCTGAAAGTGATGAGGTTTTGCTGACCGACGAGCAGATCAAATACGCTAGCCTTCAGGTAGGAAAAGTCGAGAAACGCCAAATAAGTAATAATATCCGAGTCACTGGTATGCTCGATGTTCCACCACAAAATCTCGTTACGATATCTGCCCCACTCGGAGGATTTGTAAAACACACTGAGTTGCTTCAGGGGATGAAGGTAAAGAAGGGCCAGGTGTTGGCAATCATGGAACATCCAGACTACATTCAAATTCAACAGGATTATCTAGATAGTAAAAGTCAGCTTGAATTCCTGGAGTTGGAGTACAAACGTCAACAGGATCTCTCAGCAGAAAATGTGAACGCTATCAAAGCCGTTCAGCAATCCAAATCAAATTATTTTAGCACGAAAGCAAAAGTGGAGGGTTTGAAAGCCAAGCTACAGATGATCAATATCAATCCT
Source organism: Cytophagales bacterium (assembly GCA_038241465.1). GTDB lineage: Bacteria > Bacteroidota > Bacteroidia > Cytophagales > Cyclobacteriaceae > ELB16-189. The sequence goes on from JBBRFP010000017.1 coordinate 5,165, forward strand.
TTAAGCATTGAGTCCGGACAAATCAGAAGCACAATTTCAATAATATCACCGATTGATGGGTTTGTGAGTCAGGTGCATATTAATATTGGAATGCATGTTAATCCAACCGACATCATGTTCAAGATCGTCGATACAGAACACCTTCATGCTGAAGCGCAGGTTTTTGAAAAAGATATTTCGAGATTGGTGGTTGGGCAAACTGTTCGGCTTATGTTATCAAACGACAGCAAAGAAAGACTTGCAACCGTCTATCTGATCGGAAAAGAAATAACAGTGGAGCGTACTATTCGCGTTCATTGTCACTTGAAAGAAGAAGATCCTCGATTAATTCCGGGAATGTTTTTCACCGCTACGATTGAGACTGGTGAAAAACTAACTTCATCACTTCCTAGCGAAGCCATCGTGAGCTACGATGGAAAGGATTTTGTTTTCATTGCCAATGAAAAAGATTCGCATCTTTACAAAATGGTTCAGATTGTTACAGGTGTTTCAAAAGATGGTTATACTGAAGTTGAGGTCCCAGAAAAATTAGGACAACCGTCTGTTGTTATAAAGGGAACGTACGCTCTGTTGGGACTTTTAAAAAATAAAGAAGAGTAGTGACCACGGTAATTAAAAACTCAAGGAGCTCAATTTAATGATCACTTTAATTACCGGCAGTCTTGTTTTAAGCCTTCTTCATGGATTAATTCCGAATCATTGGTTACCGGTCCTTGCTATCAGCAAGCAGGAGAAGTGGGATCTGGCAGAAGCAACACGCGTAACCCTGATATCCGGATTAGCACATGCAACGAGTACGGTTTTGATTGGAGTTCTGCTCGCATTGATCGGCGCGCAACTCGCCGTTGCAGTGGAAAATTTTACAGCCTATGTGGCACCTGGCTTGTTGGTAGCGTTGGGTATTTTTTACATCTATCAGCACAGTCGTCACAAGCATTTCCACGTCGACGGACCGAAAAAAAATTCCAATAAAAATCGTTTAATATTTTCTCTCGCTTCCGCCATGTTCTTTTCGCCCTGTTTTGAAATTGAAGCCTATTTCCTCGTCGCTGGTGCACAGGGGCTCTGGTTAGTGGCATTATTGGCTATCCTCTACTCGATTGTGTCGGTCACTGGCATGATTATTTGGGTACGATTGGCACACAGTGGCCTTCTAAAGATGAATTGGCATTCTCTTGAACACAACGCCGGGCTCATCACAGGAGCGACACTTATGCTTTCTGGTGTTGTGACATTCTTTCTTCATTAATTATTACGGATGCAAGCGTACGTTGACTCCCTTTTGAATGATGAGATTCAGGAGTTCATCCTCTTAAATGAGGGAGCGGATGTGCATAAACTGTTGTTAAAACATAAAGAAGTGCAGGGCGTACCGATGGAGTGGATCGCTAACCAAATTGCCGGTCGGAAAAAAGCCAAGTCAAAACTCGCCAACTGGTATAGCACAAATGGAATCATCTATCCACCTTCTCTTAATCTTGAACAAAGTTCATCTGATGCAACAGCAAAACTGAAACTTTCACTACTTCAGGGACTAATTACTGATGAAGAACAAGTTATTCGTGCCGTCGATCTTACCGGCGGTTTTGGAGTGGATACATATTCCCTGAGCAGGCGCGCGCAACATATTGATTACGTGGAGCCCGATACAGAGCTCTATGAAATCGCAAAGCACAATCATAAAGTATTAAAAGGACTCAATATTACACACTATAATGCAGCGGCAGAAGATTACATCGACGCGCTGGAAGAAAATGTCGATCTGTTCTTTCTTGATCCTTCACGAAGAAAAGGAACAAAGAAGATTTTTAAGCTGGAGGATTGTGAGCCAAACGTAGTAGAAATGTTTGAAGAACTACTACAGAAAGGAAACTATGTGCTTATCAAAACTTCTCCGTTACTGGACATACAACAAGGATTACGTGAATTGAAGCATGTCATTCAAGTGATTGTTGTCGCAGTCGAGAATGAATGCCGAGAATTACTTTTTTTATTGAAGCGCGAGTTCAATGAAGAACCAACTATTCGAGTGGTTGACCTCAACAAGTACGGTGAGATCGTAAACGATGCTACTTTATCGATAGAAGAGGAAAAGAATTCCAGGGTGACGTTCTCTAAACCGTTGAGTTATTTGTATGAGCCGGCGGCTGCAATTTTAAAGGCGGGCGCATTCAAATGGATCGGAGAAAAGTACCAACTTAAAAAATTAGCCACCAGTTCTCATCTTTATACATCCGATGAACCCGTTGATTTTCCTGGTAAGATGTTTAAGGTTATCGAACACGTAAAGCTTGACAAAAAGTTGGTAGATAAGTTTTCAAACGGTTATGCCAACATCCTGATTCGTAACTACCCAATGACAGTTGAGGAAGTGAAAACCAAAACGGGATTAAAGGAAGGCGGAGAACTATTCCTTATCTGCACACAAACTGATAAAGAAAAGTTTGTCATGATTGCTGAGCGTGAGAAATAGCTTCAACGGTGGTTAAAATTTTGCGTTTTAACTATTATCTTCATGTATCGATCCTTACATGAATATCCCTTATCAAACATTAAACTGGAGTTCAATTCCAGTCACAGAACACAAAGGCGAAACCGGAATTTCTTATTGGCAGACAATTGAATTCCCCGGGCTCCGCATTCGTTTGGTAGAATACAGTAAAAACTATTTGGCCGATCACTGGTGTGAGAAAGGGCACGTGGTTTATTGTCTTGAAGGTGAGTTCACAAGTGAATTAAAAAATGGCGAATCCTCTGTCTTGAAGAAAGGTATGAGCTACGTTGTCTCGGATGAGGCGAGCTCGCATCGTTCGTCAAGTGGTAAAGGAGTAACGCTGTTAATAATTGATGGGGATTTTCTGAAATAAGACCCCGTAACGAGTCAATAAAAATTATTTCTTAGATTGAATTTACAAGCAACGCAAACTATATGAAAAAAAACATCGTCATTATTGTGCTTATCGCGACAACATTCATTTCATCGGTTTATGCTTTTATTCAGCAAACCTCAGCCGAGGCAGCACAGAAACAAGCTGAAATGAATTTAGTACTCGCGGTGGAAGCAGAAAAAAAGGCTTCTGTAAATGCTGCTGAGGTTTCTGCTGTAGTTGCGCAGGCCTCGCAACAAGCTAAACTTGCTATGGAAGAACGGGTTAGAGCACAAAAAGCTCTGGAAAATTGTATGAAACGTAAATGACAATTAGCGAATACAATAACCCTAATCATTATGACTAAAAACATCATCATCGTTGTCCTTGTAATAGTTTCTATTGCTTCAATAACGTTTGGCTTCACACAAAGTATTGAAGCAACCCGACAGATGGAGATAGCAGTGCAACAGAAAGCGATTGCTGAGAAGTTACAGGAAAATCTTGTGCAAGCACAAACTCAGGCTCGCGAGGCCCAAATAATGGCCGAAGCAAATATGGTAGAAGCAAAAAGACAAGCCGCTATTGCGGCAAAGGCATCCAGTAAGAAGTAATTGGAAATAAAAAACGCGATCTTCTCTGATCGCGTTCTTCAATATTCTTTAGCGTGCTCAAACCTCAACACAGCCGCACGGCAACTCTTATTTCATATTCTGAATATTAATTCCCTTCCCCATCGCCATCATCTGCTGCATGGTGCGTTGCATATTTTCTCCTGATCCGTCCAGGAAAATAACGTTGCCCTTGCCGGCTTCTGCAAAATGTTTGATCGACTCAGTCCACATAGAGAATAAAAGAAATGAAGAATCAAGGCTCGCTCCCTGCATTTCCTTAGCAGCTTGTGACATACCTTTTGCAACTTCCTCGCGGAACAGCGCAACACCCTGACCGCGAAGTGCTGCTGCAATTTTTTCAGCCTCCGCAGCAATCTTGATGGCATTTCCTTCTGCTTCAGCGGCTTTCGTTTTAGTGATCAATAACGCCTGACCTTCATTCTCTGCCGCGGCACGAAGGTTATTCGATGCAACAACCTGCGCCATCGATTTCATAATCGCTTCATCAAACGCAATATCATTCAACTGAAGATCGAGCAAATGAAATCCCCAGCCTTCCAATGTATGATCCAATTGCTCTTTTACCTCTTTTACAATTTCTGTGCGGAGAGAAAGTATTTCAGCTTGCTTTTTAGTTGCAACAAAACTTCGGATTGAACCTTCAATGGTACGGATCAGCGCCTGCATGAAGCTTCGCTCATCCATAAACTTGAACGCAACGTTCTTAATTGTTTCTTCTTCCTGGTTGTACACCGCAAAAAGAAGCATCGCCTTAAAATTTACATTGGCCTGGTCAATAGTAGTTGCTTGAAATTCCAATTCAACCGAACGATTCTGAATAGAGATCCTTTTATAGATCTGCTGAATGACTGGAATCTTGAAATTCAAACCTGGTCGCATGAGCCGGCTGTATTTGCCGAAGACCGTTACAACGGCAATTGTTCCCTGTTTCACAGTCACAAAGCACATTAGCAGGGCAAGAAACAGAAGACCTAATAAAATGAGGGGTGCCATATCGTTGAAATTTATTGGATAAGGGTGTTAAAAGAAATGTTAATTTAACAAAAAAGAATCTTCAAAAACGAATGCTAAAGATCACAGAAATTTGATGATTTCTGCGGCCGGTGTTTCATTATCAATTTGCTTCACCAGCTTTCCTTGGTCAGAATAGATAAACAGGCTGGGTGTTCCAATACTTCCCATTTCTCCGATTACGTTGGCAACCTCAGCCTGACCAAAAAAGAGATTCGGCTGATTCTCTAATCCATATTCCTTTCGAAAGGCTGCGATTGATTCATCGGGGCGGGGCGAACAAACAAAATAAATCGCGTATTCTTTAAATGCCTCAACGTTCTCTCCGATGTCTTTCGCCTCGCGCTGACAATGATCGCAGTCGGGTGAATAAAAAAACAGGATGGTTTTTCCGTTGATGGTGTTCGTGTTGAGAACGCTTCCTGAAAGCATCTTTACTTTTATGTTTGGCAGTCCATTTTGTGTTGAGCTCTCAACAGGCGCTTCTTTTTTCTTGGAAGAGCAACTCAGTGTAAGCAGCCCCACAAAAAATATAAAGGTTAATCTTGTAATCATGTGGTATCTACTTTCGTCGTTAATCTTTGCCTATTCCTCTTCTACCGTGGATAAAAAAATCGAAGCGTGTTGTATACGATGAAAAATACAACAGACAAAGAACCATAGGTCTTTAAAACTTTACTTCGATTTTGTGTGTCTTCCCACCATAACATTGCCCACGGTTTTGCCAATCCAATGATCAGGAACAAAACGCAGGTGAGCGTGAGGAGCAGAATGAATAGTTCCAGGTAATACATTAGTAACAAAGTTAATAGTTATCAGTTAATTGTTAATGGATTGACTCGGTGCCTCCCATTAACGATTAGCGATAATTCAGAATAATGCTTGTGGCTCGGAACGTTCTGAGCTACTTTTGCAACTTTATTAGGGTTCTTGAGGGCGGTTGATTTTATTTCTATTTACAAATAGGATAGCCTTGTCAAAAATCTGGCTGAGGGAATCCGTGCGTCCTCTTCAAAAGCAATTCGACTAAAAGGCCTTACGGGCAGCCTCGACGCTACTATTCTTGCCGCCGCTTACAAAAGTGTTCGGTCCAGTCACCTGGTAATTTTGCAGGACAAAGAAGAAGCCGGCTATTTTTTTAATGATCTTCAGAATCTCCTCGACGAAAAAGAAGTTTTTCTTTTTCCCATGTCGTATAAAAGACCCTATGAATACGACGAAACGGAGAATGCCAATGTGCTAATGCGCGCAGAGGCACTTAACCACCTTAGTGCTCATCCCGGTTCACAGATTATTATTACCTATCCGGAAGCACTTTCTGAAAAAGTAATCACCAAGAAGTCGCTCGCGACAAACACATTCGTAGTACAGAAAAAAGAAAAGCTGGACCGCGAATTCCTGGAAGAGTTTTTACACTCATATGATTTCGAAAAGACAGACTTTGTTTATGAAGCTGGCCAATTTGCAGTTCGTGGTGGTATCATCGACGTTTTTTCCTTTGCAAATGAATTCCCTTATAGAATTGAGCTCTTCGGCGATGAGGTTGACAGCATACGCAGCTTTGATCCTGGTTCTCAGCTTTCTGTGGAATCGCTCAGCAAAGTGAGCCTGATGCCAAACGTGCAGACCCGGCTTGTTCAGGAAGACCGTCAGTCGCTACTGGAATTCATGACCTCCTCCACCCGGCTTTGGATAAAGGATGTCAAGATGACGGCAGACATACTTGATAAAAGTTTTGATAAGGCCAGCGAAAATTTTGATAAAATTGTTCGCGAGAGCGGAAGCGCAAAGCTCGCACTTGAGCCCAGTCACCTTTTTGAATCAGCCTCGTCATTCATTAAGCAAATTGGATCCTTTCCAATCATAGAATTCGGAAGCCGCTATCATTTTACTGCTTCTCAAACTTTTGAATTCAAATCCGCTACGCAACCAACGTTCAGTAAGAACTTTGAGATGCTGGCTAAAAATCTGATTGACCTGCAAGTTCAGGGCTATTCCAATTTCATTGCTGCAGAACAACCGCGACAGCTGGAACGACTCCAGGGAATTTTCGAAGAGATTCATCCAGAACTGAAGTTTCAACCACTGGATTTCCCGCTGAGGCAAGGGTTTATTGATCATTCTCTTAAAATTGTTTGTTATACCGATCATCAGATCTTTGAACGCTACCACCGCTTTCGCGCAAAGGAAAAATTCAGCAAATCAAAAGCACTAACCTTCCGGGAACTTCAATCACTGCAGCCGGGAGATTTTGTCACGCACATTGATTATGGTATTTGCAAATTCGCCGGGCTTGAGAAGAAAGAAGTAAACGGTAAGGAACAAGAGGCTGTTCGTCTTGTCTTTCGTGATAATGACATGGTCTATGCCAGCATTCATTCGCTGCATAAAATTTCTAAATATTCCGGTAAGGAAGGAACTCCTCCCGTGATCAGTAAGCTTGGATCTGATGAGTGGGAAAATAAGAAATCGAAGGTTCGTGGTAAGGTAAAAGACATTGCCCGCGAACTGATTACGCTGTACGCTAAACGCAAAAAGAACTCCGGCTTTGCTTTTTCTGCTGACAGTTTCCTTCAGGCCGAGCTGGAATCGTCATTTATGTATGAGGATACTCCCGATCAGGCAAGCGCTACTGAAGCAGTGAAGAAAGACATGGAGATGCCTCATCCCATGGATCGTCTTGTTTGCGGCGATGTTGGATTTGGAAAAACGGAAGTGGCCATACGTGCAGCGTTCAAGGCAACTGCCGACGGAAAACAAGTCGCCATTCTCGTTCCAACTACTATTCTTGCCATGCAGCATGCGCGGACTTTTTCAGAGCGCCTGGAAGACTTTCCTGTTAAAATTGAATACGTATCTCGTTTCAAAACTGAAAAAGAGATTAAAGAGATCCTTAAGGAAACGAAGGAGGGAAATGTTAATATCCTCATTGGAACACATCGCATTGTAAGCAAAGACATTGAGTTTAAGAACCTCGGACTTCTTGTAATTGACGAGGAACAAAAGTTTGGTGTAAAAACAAAGGATAGATTGAAAGAAATGCGCGTGAATATTGATGTGCTTACGTTAACGGCAACTCCGATTCCTCGCACGCTTCATTTCTCGCTCATGGGCGCACGCGATCTGAGCATCATTGCAACACCGCCACCGAATCGTCAGCCTGTAACTACCGAGCTTCATTCTTATAATGAAGAAATCATTCGTGATGCAGTCAGTCATGAAATTCGAAGAGGTGGCCAGGTCTTCTTTGTTCATAATAGAGTAAGTGATATTGAAAGCATTGCAAATGTTATCTATAAGCTTGTGCCAGATGCACGCATTGGTATCGCCCACGGTCAGATGGAAGGCGATAAGCTTGAAAAAGTAATGATGCGATTCATTGAAGGTGAGTACGATGTGTTGGTTTCCACCAACATCATTGAGTCCGGCCTCGATATTCCAAACGCCAATACGATCATGATTAACCAGGCGCACATGTTTGGTTTAAGTGATCTTCATCAGATGCGTGGAAGGGTAGGGCGTTCAAATAAAAAGGCATTCTGTTATTTGTTGACGCCTCCTGCTTCTCTTCTTTCTTCTGATTCACGTAAACGACTTGCTGCCCTTGAAGAGTTTTCAGAATTGGGTGACGGATTCAAAGTGGCGATGCGTGATCTTGATATCCGTGGCGCAGGCAATTTACTCGGCGCAGAACAAAGCGGTTTCATCAACGACCTCGGCTTCGACACTTATCATAAAATCCTGGATGATGCCATTCAGGAATTAAAAGAAAATGAATTCAAAGATTTATTTGCCGAAGAGCTTTCAGAAAAAGCGAAGCTGATTGTTCTGGATTGTACTATAGAAACGGATCTTGAAATTCTGATTCCCGAAACGTATGTGACC